>JBAQER010000514.1:0-21551 GCA_049286845.1 Bradyrhizobium sp. | reverse complement strand
CGGCAAGGGCGAGATCGACGACATCGATCACCTCGGCAACCGGCGCGTGCGCTCGGTCGGCGAGCTGATGGAGAACCAGTACCGCATCGGCCTGTTGCGCATGGAGCGCGCGATCAAGGAGCGCATGTCGAGTGTCGATATCGACACCGTGATGCCGCAGGACCTGATCAACGCCAAGCCGGCGGCCGCCGCGGTGCGCGAGTTCTTCGGCTCGTCGCAGCTGTCGCAGTTCATGGACCAGACCAACCCGCTGTCGGAAATCACCCACAAGCGCCGTCTCTCGGCGCTTGGCCCGGGCGGTCTGACCCGCGAGCGCGCCGGCTTCGAGGTGCGCGACGTGCATCCGACGCATTACGGCCGGATCTGCCCGATCGAGACGCCGGAAGGCCCGAACATCGGTCTGATCAACTCGCTGGCGACCTTTGCGCGCGTCAACAAATACGGCTTCGTGGAAACGCCCTATCGCAAGGTGAAGGACGGCCGCGTCACCGACGAGGTGGTCTATCTCTCGGCGATGGAAGAGGGCCGCTACCGCGTGGCGCAGGCCAACGTGCCGCTCGACAACAAGGGTCGCTTCACCGAAGACCTGATCGTCTGCCGGCACGCCGGCGAAGTGCTGCCGATCACGCCGGACAAGGTCGACTACATGGACGTGTCGCCGAAGCAGCTGGTTTCGGTGGCCGCGGCGCTGATCCCGTTCCTCGAGAACGACGACGCCAACCGCGCGCTGATGGGCTCGAACATGCAGCGTCAGGCCGTGCCGCTGGTACGCGCCGAAGCGCCGTTCGTCGGCACCGGCATGGAGGGCGTGGTCGCTCGCGACTCCGGAGCTGCGATCGCAGCCCGCCGCACCGGCGTGATCGACCAGATCGACGCCACCCGTATCGTTATCCGCGCTACCGACGATCTCGATCCCACCAAGTCGGGCGTCGATATCTACCGGCTGATGAAGTACCAGCGCTCCAACCAGTCGACCTGCATCAACCAGCGTCCGCTGGTGAAGGTGGGCGATCAGGTGGCGAAGGGCGACATCATCGCCGACGGTCCGTCGACCGATCTCGGCGAACTCGCGCTCGGCCGCAACGTGCTGGTCGCGTTCATGCCGTGGAATGGCTACAACTTCGAAGACTCGATCCTGCTCTCCGAGCGGATCGTGAAGGACGACGTCTTCACCTCGATCCACATCGAGGAATTCGAGGTGATGGCCCGCGACACCAAGCTCGGTCCCGAGGAAATCACCCGCGACATTCCGAACGTCTCGGAAGAAGCGCTGAAGAACCTCGACGAAGCCGGCATTGTCTACATCGGCGCCGAAGTCCGCGCCGGCGACATCCTGGTCGGCAAGATCACGCCGAAGGGCGAAAGCCCGATGACGCCGGAAGAAAAGCTCTTGCGCGCCATCTTCGGCGAAAAGGCCTCCGACGTCCGCGACACCTCGCTGCGCGTGCCGCCGGGCGTGCAGGGCACCATCGTCGAAGTTCGCGTCTTCAACCGGCACGGCGTCGACAAGGACGAGCGCGCCCTGGCGATCGAGCGGGAAGAGATCGAGCGTCTCGCCAAGGACCGTGACGACGAGCAGGCGATTCTGGACCGCAACGTCTACAATCGTCTGGCGGAGCTTCTGGAAAACCGCCAGGGCATCGCCGGTCCAAAGGGCTTCAAGAAGGACACCAAGATCACGCGCGCCGTGCTCGAGGAGTATCCGAAGTCGCAGTGGTGGCTGTTCGCTTCGCCGAACGACAAGCTGATGTCTGAAATCGAGGCGATGCGGAAGCAGTACGACGAATCGAAGAAGGGCCTTGAACAGCGCTTCCTCGACAAGGTCGAGAAACTGCAGCGTGGCGACGAATTGCCGCCCGGCGTGATGAAGATGGTCAAGGTCTTCGTCGCGGTGAAGCGCAAGATCCAGCCCGGCGACAAAATGGCGGGCCGTCACGGCAACAAGGGCGTGGTGTCGAAGATCGTTCCGATCGAAGACATGCCGTTCCTCGAGGACGGGACGCATGCCGACATCGTGCTCAATCCGCTCGGCGTGCCCTCGCGCATGAACGTCGGTCAGATTCTCGAGACCCATCTCGGCTGGGCCTGCGCCGGCCTCGGCAAGCGCATCGGCCAGACGGTCGACGCCTACCTTGCCAGCGCCAAGCAGGACACCAAGCCGCTGAAGGAGACCTTGAAGAAGATCTACGGCGACGACGAGACGATCAAATCGCTCAACGACAGCGAGCTGATCGAACTTGGACGTAACCTCAGCCACGGCGTGCCGATCGCGACCCCGGTGTTCGACGGGGCCAAGGAAGCCGACATCGAGGAGATGCTGAAGCTCGCCGGTCTCGACGCTTCGGGCCAGTCGACCGTCTATGACGGCCGCACTGGCGACGCCTTCGACCGCAAGGTGACGGTTGGGTACATCTACATGCTCAAGCTGCACCACCTGGTCGACGACAAGATCCACGCGCGTTCGATCGGACCGTACTCGCTCGTTACCCAGCAACCGCTGGGCGGCAAGGCGCAGTTCGGCGGCCAGCGTTTCGGCGAAATGGAAGTGTGGGCGCTCGAGGCTTACGGCGCGGCGTACACGCTCCAGGAAATGCTGACCGTGAAGTCGGACGACGTCGCCGGCCGTACCAAGGTGTACGAGGCGATCGTGCGCGGCGACGACACGTTCGAGGCGGGTATCCCGGAATCGTTCAACGTGCTGGTCAAGGAAATGCGTTCGCTCGGCCTCAACGTCGATCTGCACAATTCCAAGATGGGTGCAACGCCGACGTCCGAAGCGGCCGAGTAATTCAAGCTCCAATGCCCGGCCTCGTGCCGGGCATCCGCGCCTCGCTCGGACGTTGAGCGGTGCGCGCGCGACTTAGAAGAATTTCGAATTTGCTGCCGGTGGCGACCGGCACGCGAGGAGAAGACCATGAACCAAGAAATTATGAATCTTTTCAATCCGACGACCCCGGCCCAGGTCTTCGACCAGATCCGGATTTCGATCGCGTCCCCTGAGAAGATTCTGTCGTGGTCCTACGGCGAGATCAAGAAGCCGGAGACCATCAACTACCGCACCTTCAAGCCGGAGCGTGACGGCTTGTTCTGCGCGCGCATCTTCGGGCCGATCAAGGACTACGAGTGCCTGTGCGGCAAGTACAAGCGCATGAAGTACAAGGGCATCATCTGCGAGAAGTGCTCGGTCGAAGTGACGCTGAGCCGCGTCCGGCGCGAGCGCATGGGCCACATCGAGCTGGCCGCCCCCGTCGCGCACATCTGGTTCCTGAAGTCGTTGCCGTCGCGCATCGGCCTTCTGCTCGACATGACGCTGAAGGATCTCGAGCGGATCCTGTATTTCGAATATTACGTCGTGCTGGAGCCGGGTCTCACCGCGCTGAAGGACCGTCAGCTCTTGTCGGAAGACGAGTACCTGAAGGCGCAGGACGAATACGGCCAGGACAGCTTCACCGCCATGATCGGCGCCGAAGCGATCCGCGAGCTGCTGAAGGGGCTTGAGCTCGAGAAGCTCGAGGCGTCATTGCGCGTCGAGATGCAGGAGACCGAGTCCGACATCAAGCACAAGAAGCTCGCCAAGCGCCTGAAGATCGTCGAGGCGTTCCGCTATTCCGGCAACAAGCCGGAATGGATGATCCTGACCGTGGTGCCGGTGATTCCGCCGGACCTGCGTCCGCTGGTGCCGCTCGACGGCGGCCGCTTCGCGACCTCGGATCTCAACGATCTCTACCGCCGCGTCATCAACCGCAACAACCGCCTGAAGCGGCTGATGGAGCTGCGCGCGCCCGACATCATCATCCGCAACGAAAAGCGCATGCTGCAGGAGGCCGTCGACGCCTTGTTCGACAACGGCCGCCGCGGCCGCGTCATCACTGGCGCCAACAAGCGCCCGCTGAAGTCGCTGGCCGACATGCTGAAGGGCAAGCAGGGCCGCTTCCGGCAGAACCTGCTCGGCAAGCGCGTCGACTATTCCGGCCGTTCGGTGATCGTGGTCGGTCCCGAGCTGCGGCTGCATCAGTGCGGCCTGCCGAAGAAGATGGCGCTGGAGCTGTTCAAGCCGTTCATCTATTCGCGGCTCGACGCCAAGGGCCTGTCCACCACGGTGAAGCAGGCCAAGAAGCTGGTCGAAAAGGAGCGGCCGGAGGTTTGGGACATCCTCGACGAGGTGATCCGCGAGCATCCCGTGCTGCTGAACCGCGCGCCGACGCTGCATCGCCTCGGCATCCAGGCGTTCGAGCCGGTGCTGATCGAGGGCAAGGCGATCCAGCTGCATCCTTTGGTCTGCGCGGCGTTCAACGCCGACTTCGACGGCGACCAGATGGCCGTGCACGTTCCGCTGTCGCTGGAAGCGCAGCTGGAAGCGCGCGTGCTGATGATGTCGACCAACAACATTCTGCATCCGGCCAACGGTCAGCCGATCATCGTGCCATCGCAGGACATCGTGCTCGGCCTCTACTATCTGTCGATCATGCGCGAAGGCCTGTCCGGCGAAGGCAAGATCTTCGGCGAGATGTCGGAACTCGAGCACGCGCTGCATGCGAAGGTCATCCACCTTCACACCAAGATCAAGTATCGCTGGCAGGGCGTCGATGAGACCGGCAAGCCGGTCAAGCGCTGGATCGAGACCACCGCCGGCCGCGTGATGCTCGGCAACGTTCTGCCGAAGTCCCCGAAGATTTCGTACGACATCATCAACAAGCTGATGACCAAGCGCGAAATTTCCGGCGTGATCGACCAGGTCTATCGTCACTGCGGTCAGAAGGAGACGGTGATCTTCTGCGACCGGATCATGGCGCTCGGCTTCTACAACGCGTTCAAGGCCGGCATTTCGTTCGGCAAGGACGACATGGTGGTCCCGCACAGCAAGTGGAAGATCGTCGACACTACACGCACGCTGGCGAAGGATTTCGAGCAGCAGTACAACGACGGTCTGATCACCCACGGCGAGAAGTACAACAAGGTGGTCGATGCCTGGTCGAAGGCGACGGAAGAAATCGCCAAGGAGATGATGAAGGAAATCTCCTCGACCAAGAAGAACTCCAAGGGCGTCGAGGCCGACATCAACTCGATCTACATGATGGCGCATTCCGGTGCGCGCGGTTCGCCGGCGCAGATGCGCCAGCTCGCCGGCATGCGCGGCCTGATGGCGAAGCCCTCGGGCGAGATCATCGAAACGCCGATCATTTCCAACTTCAAGGAAGGTCTGTCGGTGCTCGAATACTTCAACTCGACCCACGGCGCCCGCAAGGGCCTCGCGGACACCGCGTTGAAGACCGCGAACTCCGGCTACCTGACGCGCCGTCTGGTCGACGTGGCGCAGGACTGCATCATCACGGCCGATGACTGCGGCACCAAGCTCGGCATCAAGATGCGCGCCATCATCGATGCCGGCACCGTGGTTGCCTCGCTGGCGTCCCGCATCCTCGGCCGCACCGCCGGAGAGGACCTGCGCGATCCCGCGACCAACAAGGTCGTGGTCAAGCGCGGCACGCTGATGGAAGAGACGCATGTCGACGCCATCCAGCAGGCCGGCATCCAGGAAGTGAAGATCCGCTCGGCGCTGACCTGCGAACTCGTCAACGGGATCTGCGGCAAGTGCTACGGCCGCGATCTGGCCCGCGGCACGCCGGTCAACCACGGCGAAGCGGTCGGCGTCATCGCCGCCCAGTCGATCGGCGAACCCGGTACCCAGCTGACGATGCGGACGTTCCACATCGGCGGCGCGGCGCAGATCAACGAGCAGTCGTTCATCGAGTCGAACTTCGACGGCAAGGTGACCATCAAGAACAAGGCCATCGCCAAGAACAGCGAAGGCCACCTGGTCGCGATGGTGCGCAACATGGTGGTTGCGATCGCCGACGCCGACGGCACCGAGCGTGCAACCCACCGCATTCAGTACGGCGCGCGCATGCACGTCGACGAAGGCGACATGGTCAAGCGCGGCCAGCGCATCGCGGAATGGGATCCGTACTCACGGCCGGTTCTCACCGAGGTCGAGGGCACCATCGCCTTCGAGGATCTGGTCGAGGGGCAGTCGATCTCGGAAACGCTCGACGAGTCCACCGGTATCGCCAAGCGCGTCGTCATTGACTGGCGCGCGTCGCGGGGCGGGGCGGATCTGCGTCCGGCCATCGTCGTCAAGGGCAAGGATGGCAAGATCCTCAAGCTCGCGCGCGGCGGTGAAGCCCGCTACATGCTGTCGGTCGATGCCATTCTGTCGGTCGACGTCGGAGCCAAGGTCAAGAACGGCGACATCCTCGCGCGTATTTCCACCGAAAGCGCGAAGACCCGTGACATCACCGGCGGTCTGCCGCGGGTTGCGGAACTGTTCGAGGCCCGCAAGCCGAAGGATGCCGCGATCATCGCGGAGATCGCCGGCACCATCCGGTTCGGCCGCGACTACAAGAACAAGCGCCGCATCTCGATCGAGCCGATCGACAAGAACGAGGAGACTCGCGAGTACCTCATTCCGAAGGGCAAGCATATCCATCTGCAGGACGGCGACATCGTCGAAAAGGGCGATTTCATCGTCGAAGGCAATCCGGCGCCGCACGACATTCTGGCGATCAAGGGCATCGAGGAACTCGCTGCCTATCTGGTCAACGAAATCCAGGAGGTCTACCGGCTGCAGGGCGTGCTGATCAATGACAAGCACATCGAGGTGATTGTCCGTCAGATGCTGCAGAAGGTCGAGATCACCGACCAGGGCGAGACCGACATGATCTCGGGCGAACAGATCGACAAGATCGAGTTCGACCAGCTCAACGTCAAGGCCAAGGAAGAGGGCAAGAAGCCTGCCACGGGAACGCCGGTTCTGCTCGGCATCACCAAGGCGAGCCTGCAGACCCGCTCGTTCTTCTCGGCGGCCTCGTTCCAAGAGACCACCCGCGTGCTCACCGAAGCCGCCGTCAACGGCAAGGTGGACCCGCTGGAAGGCCTCAAGGAGAACGTCATCGTCGGCCGGCTGATCCCGGCGGGCACCGGCGCCTCGATGGCCAAGATCCGCGAAGTCGCCGTCAAGCGCGACAAGCTGATCCTCGACGAGCGCGAAAAGCAGGCCACGATCGTGCCGACGGCACCCGAGGCCGAGCCGCTGGCGCTGCCGCCCGCGGAATAAAGCTGCACGGATTCAGTGCGTTAGGAAAAGGCCGGCTTCACGCCGGCCTTTTTTTGATTTTTTGACCCATCTCAAAGCCCGAACCCGGTTTGTTCATCTTTCCTTCAGGCTGAAAAGCGCTTTTGCTAGGGTGACTTAAGGCTGGCCACCCGGGAACGAATGGGGTGGCGGAGGCGACGGAAAACACATGCTGGATCTTGCAATCGTCGGCGGCGGCCCGGGAGGGCTGATGAGCGCCTGGTATCTGAAGAAGAAGCTCGGCGAACTCTGCCGCATCACCATCTACGAAGCTTCCGACCGCGTCGGCGGCAAGATCGTCACCCGCAAGTTCGATTCGGCGCCCGCGATGTATGAAGCCGGCGTCGCCGAGATCTACGATTACTCGATGACCGGCCCCGATCCGCTGCGCGAGCTGATCCAGCATTTCGGCCTGCAGACCATTCCGATGGATGCCGAGCAGGTCCATCTCGACGGCGAGCTTCTGAACGACGTGCCGGGGATGCGCCGCAAATACGGCGCCAAGACCGCGGACGCGATCGAAGCGTTCCGCAAGCGCTGCACCGAGATGGTGTCGCCGGTCGAATATTACGAAGGCGTCGGCGCGCACGACAACGAGCACCCGTGGGCCTACCTCTCCTGCGAGGAACTGCTCGACAAGGAAGTCGACGATCCCGTCGCCAAGCGCTTCCTCAAGGTGATGGCGCGCTCCGATATCGCCACCGAGAGCCACAACACCAATGGGCTGAATGCGCTGAAGAACTTCGTGATGGATGTCGACGGCTACATCGGCCTGTATTCGATCCAGAACGGCAATGAGCAGCTGATCGAGTGCCTGCAGTCGGAAGTCAACGCGAAGATCCAGCTCAATCACCGGGTGCTCAAGGTCGGCAAGACCGAGGCGGGCCGCTATCGGCTCAACATGATGAATGGCAAGGGACCGGAGACCAAGGACTTCGATCTGGTGCTGATGTGCCTGCCGCACTCCTGGCTCGCCACCATGCGCTGGGACGGCGAGCAGCTGCGCAAGTCGATGGTCAAGCATGTCGCTTACTTCGACCGGCCTGCGCATTATCTGCGGATCTCGCTGCTGTTCGACGAGCCGTTCTGGGGCGAGAAGATCCCGGGCGCCTGGTTCATGTCGGAAGCATTCGGCGGCTGCTGCGTCTACAACGAAGGCGCGCGCCACGATGTCGGCAAGCACGGCGTATTGAACTGGCTGATCGCCGGATCCGATGCGCTCGCGTTCGCCAATCTCGGCGATCAGGAGCTGATCGACGCCGCGCTGAAGTCGCTGCCGGCTTCGCTCGGCGACGCGCGCGAGCATTTCCTGGAGGGCAAGACCCACCGCTGGCTATCCTCGGTGAATGCGATTCCCGGCGGTCTGCCGGCGCGTGATGTCATGACAAATCACCGGCCCGAGCCGAAGCAGCATCCCGGCCTCGTCGTGGTCGGCGACTATCTGTTCGATTCGACGCTGAATGGGCTGCTCGATTCCTCCGATGCCGCCACCGACATCATCGTCACCGAGATGATGCGGTTGCGCCGCGCCCGCAGCGAGGGCGGCAAACCTTCGTCGGACAGGATCGACCGCGAATATTTCGAGAATTATCGCGGGCTCGGCCCCTATCATGAAGTCTGGAGCCAGTTCACCGATCCCGGCTACCTGACCGATCTCATCAAGATCGTCTGGGACAGGGCCAAGGGCTACAAGCTCCTGGTGGCCGGCTCCGCCAGCGGAGAACTGGTGGGAGCACTGCGCGATCGCGGAATAGATGCATGGGGCATCGAGAACAACCGTACGATCCACGCCAGGACGCCGAAGGCGCTGAAGAAATTCAACAAGCTTGGATCGATCGTCGATATGCCGTTCAAGGACGGGGAATTCGACTTCGTGTTCGAAACCAGCCTGTGCCATGTCGGGGAAAAGCAGGTGCCCCGCGCGATTCGCGAATTGAACCGCGTGACGAAGACCGGCCTGGTGTTCGGTTCGGTGACGTCGGATATGGCGCCGGCGCTGATCGATCGCTACGACCTGCTGCGCGGGGTCAAGAAGCTCGGCACCTGGTGGGAGTGGTCGGAATTGTTCTTCTCCAACGGGTTCGACCTGTCGATGCACCGCCGCGACACCACGGACGCGCTCTGGGCGGCGACGCTGGCCGCCGACAAGGGACCCGGCCAGTGGTATGCGGATTCCGACAGCCTGCGCTACTCGTTCTTTGACAAGGTTGCCGACGACGACGATTAGTTGAGCGCGCGTATTCCGGTTGCAAGACCGGCGCTCACTTTTGCGAAATACGCGCCCGGCGCCCGCCTGTCCTCCAATTATTTTGCCGAACGCATTCCGATCGCATAGGATTGCGGGCGGTGGTTCTCCGGGACCACCGTCTTCGATTTTGCGGTCATGCCGGCCGTGCAGCATCGGTTGGTTTTATGGCGCCCAAGCCTCCTTCATCGGACGATCGGACCCCTGCTTCCGCTGACAATCCGGTTGCGTCGGAGCTCGACGAGAAGCGGGCGGCGGGCGCCGGGCCTGCGAATCGCCCCGTCGGCGACAAGGCGGCCAAGCCGCCGGAACCCGATGACGAGGATGACGAGATCGAGATAGATGACGACGACGATGATGAGGATCTCGTCGTCTTCACGGCCAAGGAAGCCGCCGGCGCGCTGGCGACGATCTATGCGTTCATCCAGCCGTTCCTGAAGAACTACAAGAAAATGCTGGCATTCGTCAGCATCGGCGTCGTGGTCGAGACGCTGTTCAACGTCATCATGCCGCTGAGCCTGAAATTCCTGATCGACGACGCGCTCGGCGAGGAGGATTTCCACGCGCTCTACACCATCCTCGGTGTGCTCGCGGCGGCCGGCATCATCACCTCGATCGTCGCGGTATGGTACGAGCGCTGGGACGCCAAGCTCGCGTCCTCCGTCATTGCCGACGTGCGCTCCCGACTGTTCGAGCACGTGCAGGATTTGCCGGCGTCCTATTTCGCGCGGACCAGGCGCGGTGAGATTCTGTCGCGCTTTTCAATCGATCTTTCGGCCTTCGAGGGATCGATCAAGAGTTTTGCCAACAGCGCGGCGTTGCCGTTCCTGGAACTGATCGCCGGCATCGTCCTGATGCTGTTTTTGAACTGGCAGCTCGCCGTGGTGTCGCTGCTGGTGTTTCCGATCACGCTGATCGGTCCGCGGATTCTGACGCCGAAAGCGGTGCAGGCGAATTACGAGCAGAAGCTCCATGAATCCTCGCTGCTCGGTATGGTGCAGGAAAACGTCGCGGCGCAGGCGGTGGTCAAGGCATTCAGCCTGCAGCGCCGCACCTTCGGCTGGTTCACCATGCGGAACCACGACGTTCGCGACAAGACTGCGTCCGCGGTGTTCCTTTCGACCATGGTCGAGCGTTCGGTCACGATTGCAGTGCTGTTGCTGCACCTCGTAGTGCTCGCGATCGGCGCCTATCTCGCCACCAAGGGCCAGATCACCGTCGGAACCTTCGTCACCTTCGAGAGCGCGTTCTGGGAGGTGTCCTACAACATCGCCCACCTGATGCATTTCATTCCGGTGTCGATCCAGTCGGCGGCGGCGGTGCGTCACATTCAGGAACTGCTCGATGAGCCGATCCGCGGCGGTGCCGACCGCCCGGGCGCACCCGAGCTGCCGCGCATCACCAACGACATCACCTTCGACCGCGTGTCGTTCAAGTATGAAGGCACCGATACGCCGGTGCTCGACAATCTCAGTCTCAAGCTCAATGTCGGCAAGACCATCGCCATCGTCGGCCCGAGCGGCTCCGGCAAGAGCACGCTGCTGAACCTGATCCTTCGCCTCTACACTCCGGACGAAGGGCGCGTGACCATCGACGGCGTCGATATCCGAAGGGTGACCCGGGAGTCCCTGCGCAGGAGCATGGCGGTGGTGTTCCAGGAAAACATGCTGTTCAACATGTCGATCCGGGAAAACATCCGGCTCGGCAAGGAAGGCGCCACCGACGCGGAGGTCGAGGAGGCGGCGCGCAAGGCCGAAATCCATCGCTACATCATGAGCCTGCCGGACAAATACGATACCCAGGTCGGCGAGCGCGGCGATACCTTGTCGGGCGGCCAGCGCCAGCGCATCGCGATCGCCCGGGCCATCGTGCGCGATCCTTCGGTGCTGCTGCTCGACGAGGCGACCTCGGCGCTCGACCAGACCACGGAAGCCGCGATCAACAAGACGCTGCTGAGGCTCGCCAGGGGCCGTACCATGATCTTCTCGACCCACCGGCTCACGTCGGTGGTCGAGATGGACGAGATCATCGTGATATCCGGCGGCAAGGCCATTGAACGCGGCTCGCACGAAAAGTTGCTCGCCGCCAACGGCGTCTACCGAAGGCTGTGGGACGATCAGAGCCACAAGCCGCATCACGCGGCCGTTCAGACCGACGACGATGATGACGACGATGACGAGGATTGAGCCGGCGAATGCCGCGAGATCGAACCGGCGCCGCGGTTAGAGTCGATTGACGTCAGGCCGGCTTACGCAAGACTTCCGCGTTCCGGATGCGCCGCCGGCTTGGCGGCCAGACCACGCGGCATCGATCCGGCCGCAAACCGCTTGCGGATCGATCGCCATGCGCCTAGCGACAACCGTAAAACAAAGCGTGCCCAGCGCTGGGCGCGCCAGGACAGGCCGTTGTCGGTCGACAGCGAACGCAGGTGGTAGGCCTTCGCCAGGCACCGCGCCTCGCACGCCGTCTTCTCCGGATCGCTGTAGAACTCCGTAATCTTCCCGGCACCCATGCCGTCGGTCGCCAGCCATTGCGGGATGTAGACGTTGCACAGGCGTCCGACGTCGGTGAAGACCTTGGTGGTGCCGGTGCCCGCCGCGGGGCAGGAGGTCGAGAATGCGTCGCCAACCAGCACGATCCCCGGCTGAAGGTAGCCATCGGTGACGAACAGATCGGCGGGCCGGATCTTGACCGGGCCGCTCACCTTGAAATCGCCCATCATGCGCTGCAGGCCGGGCATCAGGGCGCGCATCGTTTCTTCCGGCGCCTGCTTGAAGCGTTGCAGCCACGGGTCGGTCATCTCGCGGTAGACCATCAGATTGGCGCGCATCCTGTCGCCGATCGGAAAGATCGAAAGGTAGGCCATCCGCGCGCTCGATCGCTTCGGCCAATAGGTCAATGCCGGGAAGCTGAACGCCGTGCGGCCGACCGGCTCGAGGTCGAAGCCGAGCGTGATCGAATGGCATTCGCTGATGGCGCGGCGAGTGATGCCGAGCGTGTGACGAAGACCGACATTGAGGCCGTTCGCGAGCACCACCAGCCGCGCCGATATTTCCTCGCCGTTTGATAGAGCGATCTTCTGCCGCTCCGGACCGTTGGCAACGCTGGAGGCCTTGGCGTGGATCGTCGCGACGCCTCGCGGAATCTGCGCGCGCACGGTGTTGACCAGGGTGTCGTACATGATGCCGTGCTGGTCGCTGACTTTGCTGGCGACGACGTAGCCGAAGCGCGCTTCCCACACCTCGCCGTCGAGCGTGGTGGCACGCAAGGTCGCATCCGCGAGGCCGGTCTTGCGCAGCAGATCGAGCTGCTCGCCGCCGAGTTTTTCGCAGCGCAGTTCGGGCGGAAAGACGGTGTGAGGGTCGATCAGGACCGCCGCGATACCTGCGCGTCCAAGCATCGCTGCGGCCGTGGATCCGGCGAGGCCGCCACCGATGATTGCAACATCCGTGTACCGCATGCATTTGTCCCGGATCCGAAGGCCCATCAATGCGCCGCAAAAGGCAAATAAAGTTTGAAAGAAAAGGCCCGAATAGGCGCGGTGCCGGTTGCCGGCTTAACTCAAAAGCAATCAGGGGCGAACAAGATCGCGCCGCGCGCGGCCCCTCGAAGCATTGGTCCGATGATTTCGGTAACGATTGATTCACCTAACCCCGGCATCGGCCCGCAGTGGAACGATCTCGTCCGGCGTGCGAACTCGAACGTCTTCATGAACCCCGCCGCGTTGACGGCGGCCGCCGAGCTGAACTTCGCCAGGATCCAGGTGTTGCTGGCCTGGGAGGAGGGCGGGGACGGGCGCAAGCTGGTCGGCGTCTGGGCGCTGCAATCGCGCCGGCCCGTGCCGTTCTGGCCCATGCTGCTCGAAGCGTTGCCCTACAACTACGCCTTCCTTTCCAGCCCCGTCGTCGACCCCGCCTGCGTCGACGAGGTGATTGCGGCGTTTTTCGCGGCGATCGAGAAAAGCCCGTCGCTGCCGAAGGTGCTCAGCCTGCCATCGCTGGACGCGGAGTGTCCGAGCTATCCCGCGATATCGAGGGAACTGGCCAGGCGCGGCATCGAGCCCCTGATGCTTTCGGAAGATGCCCGGCCGTTCGTGACCAGGGAGTTCGGCGTCAAGCGATCCGGCTCGACGCGCAAGAAGCTGCGGCAGGAGTGGAAGAGATTGTCGGCGCTCGGCACCGTCGACGTCGTGAACGATCGAACGCTCGATGGCGCGCGGCGGGCCTTCGAAAGCTTTCTGGCGCTGGAAAAGGCCAGCTGGAAAGGCGACCGGGGCACCGCGCTGCTGTCCGATTCCAACGACGCCGCCTTCGTCCGGCGGATGTTTCAGGACCTGGCGGCGCAGGGCAACGCTTCGGTCGCGCTGCTGCGGGTCGATGGCGAGCCGATTTCCGCCCAGGTGCTGATGTATTGCGGCGCCACTGCCTATACTTGGAAAACCGCGTTCGACGCGCATTACGGCAAGTATTCGCCGGGCGCACTGCTGATCGACAAGATTACCGACGAGCTCTTCGCCGGGCCGGATATCACGGCGATCAATTCCTGCGCCATTGAAGCAAGCTTCATGGGACAATTGTGGGCCGGGCGGCGCGTGATGGTCGATATGCTCCTGGATATCGGGCCGGGCAAATCGCTCGGCTACCGAATGGAGGCCGGCCGGCAACTCGGATATCAGCATCTGCGGAGCCTGCGGGACCGGTTGCGGCACTGGCTTTCGCCGGGAACTCCGAAGAAACCGGCCATGGCCGCGCCCCATTGAGGGTGGGAGCGCATATATTACCCGGATAATATCTGGATTCGGCCGATTTCTCACCAATTGCGGTCGGGCCGGCGGAGGCGGGCGCCCGAAGGCCGCGATAGATTCGCTGTGTCAGGGACCCCTGAAGAGCGATTCCGGCACGCATTGAAATGCGCGCGCATGCCGATTATGCAGATGGCAGAGGCGTTTCTTTCGCTGTCGTTTCGCCTTGACTTGGCTATCCACCGCCGATAAAACCCGCGCACTTAACGACAGGCGGTGAGCGACGCCAGAGTCGGAACGGATCACCCACTCAATCCTTCGGGAACGGGACGGGCACCAACCTCGACGAATGCCGCTCAAACGCTGTCGATTATAGCTAGGCACTGCCAGGACGATCTTGGTTCTCTAGAGCAAGTTCTCTTGAGATTAATTTCGGATGCATGACCTCGGTAGCCGACCGAACAGCGCGAGCTGATCGGTTACGACCGAGGTCCTCTGTGGCGTCGAAGCGCTTTCCGCTCAGCAATGAGCAGTTGGCGCGATTTCGCTTTGCGCGGTTGTTTCCGCGTCGTGCGGCCGGACGGGACCGGATGTCCCGAATGAATTTGCGGAGCCAACCATGGTTTCGCGCGAACTAAAGGGTGAAGGCTGACATGCCGACGATCAACCAGCTGATCGCAAGTCCGCGGACGGTACAGAAGTCGCGCAAGAAGGTGCCCGCGCTGCAGCAGTCGCCGCAGAAGCGCGGCGTTTGCACGCGCGTCTACACCACGACCCCGAAGAAGCCGAACTCGGCGCTTCGTAAGGTCGCCAAGGTGCGCCTGACCAACGGCTTCGAGGTCATCGGCTACATCCCGGGTGAAGGCCATAATCTTCAGGAACACTCGGTGGTCATGATCCGCGGCGGCCGCGTCAAGGATCTGCCCGGCGTGCGCTACCACATTCTCCGCGGCGTCCTCGATACCCAGGGCGTCAAGAACCGTAAGCAGCGTCGTTCGAAGTACGGCGCGAAGCGTCCGAAATAATCGGGAACAGACAAGATGTCTCGTCGCCATTCTGCTGAAAAGCGTGAAGTGAACCCGGATCCGAAGTTCGGGAACATCATCATCACGAAGTTCATGAACTCGATCATGTACGACGGCAAGAAGTCTGCCGCCGAGAGCATCGTCTATGGCGCGCTCGAAATGATCGAGGCCAAGACCAAGCAGGGTCCTTTGCCGGTTTTCGAACAGGCCCTGGAAAACGTGATGCCGACCATCGAAGTGCGGTCGCGCCGCGTTGGCGGCGCCACCTATCAGGTGCCCGTGGAAGTGCGTTCGGTGCGCCGTCAGGCGCTCGGAATTCGCTGGATCATCACGGCAGCGCGCGAGCGTAACGAAAAGACGATGACGGAGCGGCTCTCGGCCGAGTTGCTCGATGCGTCGAATGGCAGGGGGAACGCCGTCAAGAAGCGTGAAGACGTGCACCGGATGGCGGAAGCCAACCGTGCCTTCTCGCACTATCGCTGGTAACGGCGAAACAACGGATTTTAAGGAACACCCCATGCCCCGCGTTCATGCCATAGAGAACTACCGCAACTTCGGTATCATGGCGCATATCGATGCCGGCAAG
The DNA here is from genome assembly GCA_049286845.1 of Bradyrhizobium sp. Classification (GTDB taxonomy): domain Bacteria; phylum Pseudomonadota; class Alphaproteobacteria; order Rhizobiales; family Xanthobacteraceae; genus Bradyrhizobium. The sequence goes on along the minus strand of JBAQER010000514.1, from coordinate 5,822 downwards.
ACCACGACCACCGAACGCATTCTCTATTATACCGGCAAGAGCCACAAGATCGGCGAAGTGCACGAAGGTGCCGCGACGATGGACTGGATGGAGCAGGAGCAGGAGCGCGGCATCACCATTACGTCGGCCGCCACCACCGCGTTCTGGAACGGCAAGCGCCTCAACATCATCGACACCCCCGGCCATGTCGACTTCACCATTGAAGTCGAGCGTTCCCTGCGCGTGCTCGACGGCGCCGTATGCGTGCTCGATTCGAACCAGGGCGTCGAGCCGCAGACCGAAACCGTCTGGCGCCAGGGCGACAAGTACAAGGTTCCGCGCATCGTCTTCGCCAACAAGATGGACAAGACCGGTGCCGATTTCTACAAATGCCTCGACGACATCGTCGACCGTCTCGGCGCCAAGCCGATTGCGATCCAGCTGCCGATCGGCGCGGAGAACAACTTCAAGGGCCTGGTCGATCTGGTCCGCATGAAGGGCGTGGTCTGGGAAGACGAGGCGCTCGGCGCCAACTTCAAGGACATCGATATTCCCGCCGACCTCGCCGACAAGGCGAAGGAATACCGCGAGAAGATGCTGGAAGCTGCCGTCGAGCTCGATGACGACGCGCTGGCCGCCTATCTCGACGGCAAGGAGCCCGACGAGGCGACGCTGAAGCGGCTGATCCGCAAGGCGGTGCTGACCGGCGCGTTCTTCCCGGTGCTGTGCGGGTCGGCCTTCAAGAACAAGGGCGTTCAGCCGCTGCTCGACGCGGTCGTGGATTATCTGCCGTCGCCGGTCGACGTGCCCGCCATCAAGGGCGTCGATGAAGACGGCAACGAAGTCGTTCGCCTGCCGAACGACGCGGAGCCGCTGGCGCTGCTCGCGTTCAAGATCATGGACGACCCCTTCGTCGGCACCATCACCTTCTGCCGCATCTATTCCGGCACGCTGCTTTCGGGCACCGGCGTCGTCAATTCGACGCGTGACCGCAAGGAGCGTATCGGCCGCATGCTCTTGATGCATGCCAACAACCGCGAAGACATCAAGGAAGCCTATGCCGGCGACATCGTCGCGCTGGCTGGCCTGAAGGAAGCCCGCACCGGCGACACGCTGTGCGATTCGAACAAGCCGGTGATTCTGGAAAAGATGGAATTCCCCGAGCCGGTCATCGAGATCGCGATCGAACCGAAGTCGAAGGCCGACCAGGAAAAGCTCGGCGTCGCGCTGGCGAAGCTCGCCGCCGAAGATCCGTCATTCCGGGTTTCGACCGACCTGGAATCCGGCCAGACCATCCTCAAGGGCATGGGCGAACTCCATCTCGACATCAAGGTCGACATCCTGCGCCGTACCTACAAGGTCGACGCCAACATCGGCGCGCCGCAGGTGGCGTTCCGTGAGCGCGTCACCAAGCGCGCGGAAGTCGATTACACCCACAAGAAGCAGACCGGCGGTACCGGCCAGTTCGCACGGGTCAAGTTCATCGTCGAGCCCAACGAGCCGGGCAAGGGTTTCGAATTCGAATCCAAGATCGTCGGCGGCGCAGTGCCGAAGGAATACATCCCCGGCGTCGAAAAGGGCCTCAACAGCGTGCTGACCTCGGGCGTGGTCGCCGGCTTCCCGGTGGTCGACGTCAAGGTCCAGCTGGTGGACGGCGCCTATCACGACGTCGACTCCTCGGCGCTGGCCTTCGAAATCGCATCGCGTGCGGCGTTCCGCGACGCGCTGCAAAAGGGCAAGTCGGTCCTGCTCGAGCCGATCATGAAGGTCGAGGTCGTGACCCCGGAAGACTACACCGGCTCGGTCATCGGCGACCTCAACTCGCGGCGCGGCCAGATCCAGGGTCAAGACATGCGCGGCAACGCCAACGTCATCAACGCGATGGTGCCGCTCATGAACATGTTCGGTTACGTGAATAACCTGCGCTCGATGAGCCAGGGGCGCGCAACCTTTACGATGCAGTTCGATCACTACGCGGAAGCGCCGGCGAACGTGTCGGCAGAAGTCCAGAAGAAGTTTGCCTGATTGTCGTTGACGGCAGTTAACGACTGAACGGAGAGTCAAATGGCCAAAGCAAAGTTTGAACGTAATAAACCGCACTGCAACATCGGCACCATCGGTCACGTCGACCACGGCAAGACGTCGCTGACGGCGGCGATCACCAAGGTGCTGGCGGAAACCGGCGGCGCGACGTTCACCGCGTACGACCAGATCGACAAGGCGCCGGAAGAGAAGGCGCGCGGCATCACGATCTCGACCGCACACGTCGAATACGAAACCGCAAACCGGCACTACGCCCACGTCGACTGCCCGGGCCACGCCGACTACGTCAAGAACATGATCACCGGTGCGGCGCAGATGGACGGCGCGATCCTGGTGGTGTCCGCGGCCGACGGTCCGATGCCGCAGACCCGCGAGCACATCCTGCTCGCCCGTCAGGTCGGCGTTCCCGCGCTCGTGGTGTTCCTCAACAAGTGCGACATGGTCGACGATCCGGAACTGCTCGAACTGGTCGAGCTGGAAGTCCGCGAACTGCTGTCGAAGTACGATTTCCCCGGCGACAAGATCCCGATCATCAAGGGCTCGGCGCTGGCAGCGCTGGAAAACAAGGACCCCAAGCTCGGCCATGATGCCATCCTCGAGCTGATGAAGGCGGTCGACAGCTACATTCCCCAGCCGGAGCGTCCGATCGACCAGCCGTTCCTGATGCCGGTCGAAGACGTGTTCTCGATCTCGGGCCGCGGTACGGTCGTGACCGGCCGCGTCGAGCGCGGCGTGATCAAGGTCGGCGAGGAAATCGAGATCGTCGGTCTGCGCGATACCCAGAAGACCATCGTTACCGGCGTTGAGATGTTCCGCAAGCTGCTCGACCAGGGCCAGGCCGGCGACAACATCGGCGCGCTGCTGCGCGGCACCAAGCGCGAGGAAGTCGAGCGCGGTCAGGTGCTGTGCAAGCCGGGTTCGGTCAAGCCGCACACCAAGTTCAAGGCCGAGGCTTACATCCTCACCAAGGAAGAGGGCGGCCGTCACACTCCGTTCTTCACCAACTACCGCCCGCAGTTCTACTTCCGCACCACCGACGTGACCGGTGTCGTGCATCTGCCCGAAGGCACCGAGATGGTGATGCCGGGCGATAACATCGCGATGGAAGTGCACCTGATCGTGCCGATCGCTATGGAAGAAAAGCTGCGGTTCGCTATTCGCGAAGGCGGCCGCACCGTCGGTGCCGGCGTCGTCGCAAGCATCATCGAATAAGCGAATGGCGAATAGCGAATAGCGAGTGGCTTAAATCCATTCGCTACTCGCCACTCGCTACTCGCCGACAAAGAAAGACATCGGCAATGAACGGCCAGAATATCCGCATCCGTCTCAAGGCGTTCGACCATCGAATTCTCGATTCGTCGACGCGTGAGATCGTGAACACGGCGAAACGGACCGGTGCTCAGGTTCGCGGACCCATTCCGCTGCCCACCCGCATCGAGAAGTTCACCGTTAACCGTTCGCCGCATGTCGACAAGAAGAGCCGTGAGCAATTCGAGATGCGCACGCACAAGCGTCTTCTCGACATTGTCGATCCGACCCCGCAGACGGTCGATGCTTTGATGAAGCTCGATCTGGCCGCCGGCGTCGACGTCGAAATCAAGCTCTAAGGTTTTTGGATCCCGTCCGAAGTTAGCGGACAGAAAGAACAGGAAGCACGCCGATGCGCTCCGGAGTGATCGCACAAAAGGTCGGGATGACGCGGGTCTTTACGGAGACCGGCGAACATATCCCTGTGACCGTGCTGAAGCTGGGCAATTGCCAGGTGTTGGGCCACCGCACGACCGAGAAGAACGGTTATGTCGCGTTGCAGCTCGGCTCGGGCACCCGCAAGACCGTCTATCTGCCGAAGGCGGAGCGCGGCCAGTTCGCGGTCGCCAAGATCGAGCCTAAGCGGAAGGTCGCCGAGTTCCGTGTGTCGCAGGACGCGCTGATCCCGGTCGGTGCCGAGATTCAGGCTGACCATTTCGTGGTCGGCCAGTTCGTGGACGTCACCGGCACCTCGGTCGGCAAGGGTTTCGCCGGCGGCATGAAGCGCTGGAATTTCGGCGGCTTGCGCGCCACCCACGGTGTCTCGGTTTCGCATCGTTCGATCGGTTCGACCGGTGGACGTCAGGATCCCGGCAAGACCTTCAAGAACAAGAAGATGCCCGGTCACATGGGTGTCGATCGTATCACCACGCTCAATCTGCGCGTCGTGCAGACCGACGTCGAGCGCGGCCTGATCCTCGTCGAGGGCGCCGTTCCCGGCTCCAAGGGCGGATGGATCGCGGTGCGCGATGCCGTGAAGAAGCCGCTGCCGAAGGATGCTCCGAAGCCAGGCAAGTTCAAGGTCGTGGGCGGCGAGCAGGCTGCGGAAGCGCCGGCCGAGCAGGAGGGCGTGTGAGATGGAATTGAAAGTCACGACGCTTGAAGGCAAGGCGGCTGGTTCGGTTCAGCTCTCGGACGAGATCTTCGGTCTCGAGCCGCGCAAGGACATCATCCAGCGCTGTGTGCAGTGGCAGCTCAACAAGCGGCAGGCCGGCACCCACAAGGCGCAGGGCCGTGCCGACGTCTGGCGCACCGGCAAGAAGATGTACAAGCAGAAGGGCACCGGCGGTGCCCGTCACGGCTCGGCCCGCGTGCCGCAGTTCCGCGGCGGCGGCCGCGCCTTCGGTCCGGTGGTTCGTTCCCACGCCACCGACCTGCCGAAGAAGGTTCGCGCGCTCGCGCTCAAGCATGCGCTGTCGGCCAAGGCCAAGGACGGCGGCCTGATCGTGATCGAATCGGCGACGCTGGAGGCCGCCAAGACCAAGGCGCTGATCGGGCATTTCTCGGGTCTCGGCCTGACCAATGCGCTGATCATCGACGGCGCCCAGGTTCATGACGGCTTCGCCATCGCCGCCCGCAACATTCCGAACATCGACGTGCTGCCGGTCCAGGGCATCAACGTCTATGACATTCTGCGTCGTCAGAAGCTGGTGCTGACCAAGGCGGCGCTCGATGCGTTGGAGGCGCGCTTCAAATGAAGAATATCGATCCGCGCCACTACGACATCATCGTCTCGCCGGTCGTGACCGAAAAGGCGACCATGGCGTCCGAGCACAACAAGGTCGTGTTCAAGGTCGCCGCCAAGGCGACCAAGCCGCAAATCAAGGAAGCCGTCGAGAAGCTGTTCGACGTCAAGGTCAAGAGCGTGAACACGCTGGTGCGCAAGGGTAAGACCAAGGTCTTCCGCGGCACCTTCGGTTCGCAGTCGGACGTGAAGCGCGCGATCGTGACCCTCGAAGAGGGCCACCGCATCGACGTCACCACCGGGCTATAAGGCGATACGACGATGGCATTGAAAAAATTCAACCCCACGACGCCGGGCCAGCGCCAGCTGGTCATGGTCGATCGTTCGGCGCTCTACAAGGGCAAGCCGGTCAAGGCGCTGACCGAGGGCAAGCACTCCTCGGGAGGCCGCAACAACACCGGTCGCATGGTCGTGCGTTTTCGCGGCGGCGGCCACAAGCAGACCTACCGCATCGTCGACTTCAAGCGCACCAAGGTCGACATGCCGGCGACCGTCGAGCGGCTGGAGTACGATCCGAACCGCACCGCCTTCATCGCGCTGGTGAAGTATACCGACGGCACCCAGGCCTATATTCTCGCCCCGCAGCGTTTGGCGGTCGGCGACACCGTGATCGCCGGCAACTATGTCGACGTGAAGCCGGGCAACGTCATGCCGCTCGGCAACATGCCGATCGGCACCATCGTCCACAATGTCGAACTGAAGATCGGCAAGGGCGGCCAGATCGCGCGTTCGGCCGGCACCTATGCGC
>JBAQER010000513.1:0-1538 GCA_049286845.1 Bradyrhizobium sp. | reverse complement strand
GTTTTCGAGAATGTAGGTGCCGTTCATCGGCAGCAGGATCTGATGCACCTCGAACACGTTCTTGGATTCGAACGGAATCGCCTCGACTGCCCAGTTGTCGGCGCCGATCGCGACCACGCCCTTGCCGGTGAGATATTTGGCGCCTTCGACCCCGAGGCCGGGCTCGCCGGTAGCGTAGCGCTTGTCGTCCTTGCCGATCAGGCTGAGCCAGCCGGTGTGGAAGAGCACGACATCGCCCTGGCGGATTTCGACGCCCTGTTTCTTGGCGGCTTCCTCGATCTCCTTGACGTTGAAGGCGGTGCCTTCCTTGACCACGTCGGTGTTGAAATAGGCCGCCATGTCCAGCAGCACGCCGCGGGTGACCATCGGCGGGACTTTCTCGATGCCGAGTTTCTTCAGGCCGGTCGGATCGGCGAATTCGAGCAGCTTGTTGCCGTTGTAATAGACGTGCTCGACGCCGATATGGCCGAGACCGTCGATCTGGCTGCCGACGCCGACCCAGCCCTCGATGATGTCGTCATTATAGGTGGTCTTGCTCGGTCCGAGGCCGGGACTGCCGGCCTGACCGGGTTGCACGACGGTGATCTTGAAGCCGCGCGGCGGATAGGCCGGCGTCTTGGAATCGACGGGGATGCCGAGCGCATAGGTCTTGCCGGTCTTGACCAGCGACGCCGCCTTTACGACGAGTTCCGGCGTCATGTAGTTGGCGGCGCCGATCTCGTCGTTCGGTCCCCATTTGGATTTGGTCCAGTCTTGTGCGCTTGCCGTTCCGACCGTACCCAACACGGCGACAGAACAGCCCAAGACAAATGCTTTCAGCATCGCAAGTTCCTCCCAAGCGTTGACGTTATGGTTGTTGGTAGTCAGCGGCGCATACTAACGTAGTAGGGCGGCCCGTCCATGGTTTTTGAATCGGTGAGAGTCACATCTCGCAATTCGCGATTTCAGTGACGCCGCCACGCGTAGCGTTGCGGAATTGTGACAGAGAATTTCCGCTCCGTGGAAAGCCAGGAAAGAATTTCTGAAAAAATGAGCGCAAATCTTCTCCAGCGATCGCGCGAGAATGCTTTGTGGAGAAATCGCGGCAGAAGATGGACGCCCTTGGCCTGTTCGGACTGTTCGCCGTCACCAGCGATGCTGGTGTGCTACGCGCTGGAGGATCGCAGCGGCTGGTTCATCCTCGCGTTCTCGGCGGCCTTTGCGCTTGGCTCGATTTACGGATTTCTGCAGGGCGCTTGGCCGTTCGGGCTGGTCGAGGCGGTGTGGGCCGTGGTGGCGCTGCGGCGCTGGAATTTCAGGCGGCAATGACCTGATTGTTCTTCTTCAAACAGGACGCGAAGCCCTCTAACGCGCTGTATTGATGCGCGCTGCGGCGCTGGATGAAGAGGGTATCGACCCGCGACTGCGATGCGTCGATCGGATGGATGCGGATGTTGCCGCTCTGATCGCTGCGCTCGACCACCGCGCGCGGCAGCAACGTGACGCCCATGTCTGCGGCGACGCAGCCGATCATGCCGTCGAGCGTGCCGAGCTCGAAC
>JBAQER010000512.1:0-16481 GCA_049286845.1 Bradyrhizobium sp. | reverse complement strand
GACGAGGCTCGTCACAAACGGCACCAGGCCGACCGACATCAGGAACAGCAGATTGAGCTGCATCAGCCGACGATCGACGCGTTCGATATAGGAGAACTTCTGGTGGTGGGCGAGCCAGATCGACCCGACCACGACGAAGCTCAAGGCGTACATCCCGAGCTTGGGAAGGATTCCAACCAAAGCGTCCGCGAGTTGGGAATCGCCGACGCTGCCGCTCATTGGGGGAAGCCTGATATCAAGAACCAGCAGCGTCATCGCAACGGCAATCACCCCGTCGCTGAAAGCGAGCATTCGTTCCGGACCGTAAATTCTGCGTACTGGCGCTTGAGCCATTTGGCCCCTCCCCAGCCAACCGAAATATGACAGGGATGTTTTGCCACCTTCTGCCGAAGTTTCCCGGCCTCGTTTGATGCAAGTCAAGCCGTAGCGGCATTACATCGATAGCCATTATGTTAGAGTGCGATCATGTAGCATCGTGGAGGCCAACATGCGTTTGCATATCGGTGCGGTGATCCTGATCCTGCTCGGCGTCATCTTCCTCCTGATCAATCTCGATGTTGCGCCGGCGGCGGAAATCAAGAAGCTGCTGGCGCAATGGTGGCCGTTGCTGCTCATCGTCGTCGGCGTCACGGTGATGCTGCGGCCCCGCCGCGCCAGGTAACGGCCGGCCGCGAGGCACCCTGCCTCGCCTGCTGCATGCGCACTGCGGTCATGATCCGGGCAGGCGTGACGGCTTGCCCGAAAGTCTGCTATCTGAACTCCCGGGATATCTGACGATGGAGCGGCGGCGCCATGTCGAAGACCACGCCTGCGACCCTTGCGCTGCGGAAGCTTGGTTGCGCCTTCAAGCTGCACACCTATGTCTACGATTCCAATGTGGACAACAAAATCGGCCTGCAGGCCGCCGAGGCGCTCGGCGTCGAACCGGAGCGCATGCTGAAGACCCTGATGGCCGAGGTCGACGGCAAGCCGGTCTGCGCGATCGTGCCGTCGGATCGCGAAGTCAGCATGAAAAAGCTCGCCGCGGCGTTCGACGGCAAGGCGGCGAACATGATGCGCCCGGCCGATGCCGAGCGGCTGACCGGCTATCATGTCGGCGGCATCAGCCCGTTCGGGCAGAAGAAGCGCGTGCCGGTGGCGATCGATCAGGCGGCGCTCAGCCACCTGACCGTGTTCGTCAATGGCGGGCAGCGCGGCCTGCAGATCGAGATCGATCCCAATGACGCCGCCCTCGCCGCAGGCGCGGTGGCGCACGAACTGACGGCTTAGGGGCGGAGCGCGGCTCCCACCGGAACAAACTGCCCTGCATGGTCGCGATGCGTCCAGCGCCGTTGAAAGCGGACGGAAATCCGTGTCTTTGAGGCTGGCCGGGCGAACATTCCGGCCCGACTGTCCGCGCCGGGCGGGCGCGGCGTCATGAACCGAGCTCAGCGAATGTCTGCTTCCGATCCGACCACCGATGCCGCCCCTTCCGGGAACTGGATCGCCAACCAGCCCTATCTGCTGCTGTCCATCACCTCGCTGTGCTGGGCCGGCAACGCCATCGTCGGCCGGCTCGCCGCCGGGCATATTCCCCCGGTGACGCTGTCGTTCCTGCGCTGGTCGCTGGCGTTTCTCATCATCCTGCCGTTCGCCTGGAACCATCTGGTGCGCGACTGGGCCGCGATACGCCGCCACCTCGGCACCATGGTGATTCTTTCCATCACCGGGATCGGCGCCTTCAACACCATGCAATACTGGGCGCTGGAGCACACCCAGGCGCTGAACACGCTGTTGCTGCAGTCGGCCGGACCGCTGTTCGTCGCGGCATGGTCGCTGGTCCTGCTCGGCGTCCGGCTGACGCTGGCGCAGGCCGGCGGGCTCGCGCTGTCGCTGGTCGGCGTGCTGGTGATCCTGCTGCACGGCGACCTGACCACGCTGAAGAATATCGAGTTCAACGCCGGCGATATCATCTTCGTCGCCGCGCTGGCGATCTTCGGGCTGTATTCGGCGCTGTCCTTCAAGCGCCCGCGGATTCACGGCCTGTCGTTCGTCGGCTTCACTTTCGGCTGCGGCGCGGCCGTGCTGATTCCGCTGCTGATCTGGGAGCTGCTCGCCCGGCCGGTGATGCGGATCGACACCGCCAACCTCCTGATGCTGTTCTACGTCGCGGTGTTTCCCTCGACGTTGGCCTATCTGTGCTTCAATCGCGGCGTGCAGCTGATCGGCGCCAACCGCGCGGCACCCTTCTTTCACGTCATTCCGGTGTTCGGAGCGGCCATGGCCATCGTGTTTCTCGGCGAGCAGCCGCAACCGTTCCACGTCATCGGCTTCGCGCTGGTGCTGACCGGCGTTTTCGTCGCCTCGCGAAGGCCCGCGGCGGCGGGCTGACCCGCCGCAGACCCGTTCGGAAAGCGGTGACGCGGGACGGCAAGTGCGCTATCTCTTGCCGCTGTTTGCAGCTGGATACTTCGAACATGAGATGGCGGGCGAGCAGCCTGATGATCGGATCCCTGTTCCTGGCGTTGATCGCCGGGGGGTTCGGCACGTTCCTCGGCGTCAAGAAGTTCGCCGGCATCCGGGGACAGGTGCCGCTGCGGGTCATTTTCGAAGGTGCCGCCTCCGGCCTGCACAAGGGCGGCAGCGTCAATTTCGACGGCATTCGGGTCGGCGAAGTGGTGTCGCTGAAACTGGATCACCCGCGCCGGGTGGTCGCAATGGCGATGATCGACAGCAGCGCGCCGGTGCGCAAGGACACCGAGGTCGGACTGGAGTTTCAGGGGTTGACCGGCGTGGCGGCAATATCGCTGATCGGCGGCTCGATCGACGGTCCGCCGGTCCCGCTGGACAAGGACGGGGTGCCGGTGCTGACCGCCGATCCGGACGCGCTGCTCGACATCCAGGAAAAGATCCGGGTGGCGCTGCGCAACGTCGACAAGATCATCGCCGACAATCAGGTGGCGGTGAAGGATACGCTGCGGAATTTCGAGACCTTCACCGCGACGCTCGCGGGTAACGGCGAACGGATCACCGAGATCGTCTCTGCCGCCGACAACGCCCTGGCAGGCGTCGACAGCGGCCTAGCCAGGACCGACAAGTTTCTGGCGAGCCTCGGCAGCGCCAAATATGGCGGCGACCTGCTGCCGACCGTGATCTCGCTCCGCGAGCTGATCGAAAGTTTCGACAAGCGCTCCGACGCCTTGATCGCGGACACCCGCCGCATGCTCCACGATGTCAGCCAGTCCATCGGCAAGGCGGACCAGAAGCCTGGCGGCCGCCCCGCCCGACGCTAGATGCTCCAACGAAGAGATGCGTGCCGGGGCCTGCGGCGGAGGTTGACGCTCGCTCCGCTCTGTCACACCATCACGACCAAGACCCCCGAAAGAAGGTTCGCCGACGTGCACGACAAGACCGCGCCTACAACGCCCCCGCCCCCGACCGTCAACCGCGCGCAGAGCGCGGTGCCGCGCGCCTTGCGGCGCTATCTGTCACTCGATGATTTCGAGGCGACCGCCCGCCGCCGGCTGCCGAAATTCCTCTACGGCTACATCTCCGGCGGCGCCGAGACCGATGCTGCGGTGCGCGACAATCGAAAAGCCTTCGACGAATACGGCTTCGTGCCGCGCGTGCTCAACGACGTTTCCGGTCGCGATCAGACCACGACGTTGTTCGGCAAGACCTATGCGTCGCCGTTCGGCATTCCGCCGATGGGCTCGTCGGCGCTGTGCGCCTATCGCGGCGACATCGTGCTGACGCGCGCGGCCGCCGCCACGAACCTGCCGATGATCCTGAGCGCGTCGTCCCTGATCACGCTTGAGGACGTCAAGCGTGCCAATCCCGATGCCTGGTATCAGGCTTACCTCGCGGGCGTCCCCTCGCGCATCGAGCCGATGGTCGACCGGGTCGCTGCCGCCGGTTACGACACCTTCGTCGTCACCCCCGACGTGCCGGTGCCGCCCAACCGCGAGAACAACATCCGCAACGGCTTCCAGGTCCCGCTGGCGATCACGCCGCGCGTCTTCTGGGACACGATCACGCATCCGCACTGGCTGTTCGGCACCTGGGCGCGCACGCTGATGAATCACGGCATGCCGCATTTCGAGAACATGGACGCCAAGCAGGGTCCGCCGGTGCTCTCCAAAAACCTGATGCGCAACATCGGTCACCGCGACCAGCTCTCCTGGAAGCATGTCGAGTTGATCCGCAAGCGCTGGAAGGGCAAGCTCGTCGTCAAGGGCCTGATCTCGCCACAGGATGCGCGGATCGCGCGCGAGAGCGGCGTCGACGGCGTGATGGTCTCCAATCACGGCGGCCGCCAGCTCGACTGCACCGTGTCGGCGCTGCGCATGCTGCCGGAGATATCAGCCGAAGCCCACGGCATGACCGTGATGCTCGACGGCGGTATCCGGCGCGGCACCGATGTGATCAAGGCCCTGGCACTCGGCGCCGACTTCGTCTTCGTCGGCCGGCCGCTGCTCTACGCCGCGGTCGCCGGCGGCGAAGCCGGGGTAACCCGCGCGCTGACGCTACTCAAGGACGAGATCGACCGCGATCTGGCGCTGCTCGGCATCCGCAAGATCAGTGAAATTACGCCGGACCTGGTGCGACGGTTTTAGCCGATCGTGAACTTGCTGTAGGCCTCCTTCGTGCAGATGATGACATGCTCGGCGCAGCCGTTGCGGCGGTGCGGGTCGCAGCGGTTTTCGTAATCGGCCGAGGTCATCATGTCGATGAAGGCGGCCACCGACGGATAATACACCAGCGCCAGATAGTCCCACTGATTGCCGTCGGGCCTGCCGAGCGCGACCGCCTTGGCGTCGCCGGTCCACAGCAGCGTGCCGCCGCGCGCCTTGATCATCGGCACGGTGAGCGCGCTGTAGCGCAGATACGCATCCCAGCCTGAGCCGTCGCCGTCGAGCGAGCGCGGGTGGAACCGCATCAGGTTCACCATCACGACCGGCCCCTGATGCTCCAGTTCCTCCAGACCCCTGATATTCAACAGATCCACGCCCATGGCCGCTCCTCGTTCGCTTTGATTCCGGCATTGTAGCATTGCGGACGCAGGACTTGTCGCGGGGCGCAAATCCGGCACAACTTGCCCTTGAAGCACATGACAATTCCCGCGCCGGCGCCGTCTGCCCCCGATCCGGTCAGGTGGCTCAACAATCAGCCCTATCTGCTCTTGAGCCTGACCTCGCTGTTCTGGGCCGGCAATATCGTGCTCGCGCGCTATGTCGCCGGACACGTGCCGCCGATGACGCTGTCCTGCGTCCGCTGGATCGGCGCCTTCCTGATGCTGATGCCGTTTGCCTGGCCGCATCTGAAGCGGGACTGGCCGGCGCTGCGCGCGCGCCTGCCCCTGATGGTGGCGCTGTCGGCGACGGGCTTCGCCTTCAACAACGCGATTTCCTACTGGGCCCTGCAATACACCGAGGCGCTGAATGCGCTGCTGATCCAGTCCTCCGGACCGCTGTTCGTGGCGCTGTGGGCGCTGACGCTGTTCGGGGTGCGACTGACCTGGGCCCAGCTCGCCGGCATCATGATCTCGCTCGCCGGCGTGCTCACCATCCTCCTGCGCGGCGACTTCGCGGCGCTGGTCAGCATCCGTTTCAACCGGGGCGACGTGATGTTCGCCGGCGCGGTGGTGAGTTTCGGGCTGTATTCGGCGCTGATGACGCGGCGGCCGAAGACGCATCAGCTGTCGCTGATTTCATTCACCATCGGCTGCGGCGCGCTGTTGCTGCTACCGTTCTCGATCTGGGAATTTTCCGCCGGCGTCAGGTTGAAGCCCGATCTGCTGACGACCGCGACGCTGAGCTACGTCGTGATCTTTCCCTCCACGCTGGCGTACCTGTTCTTCAACCGCGGCATCGCGCTGATCGGGCCGAACCGTGCCGCGCCGTTTCTTCATCTGGTGCCGGTGTTCGGCTCGGCGATGGCGATCCTGCTGCTCGGCGAGCAGCCGCGGCTGTTTCATCTGATCGGTTACGTGCTGGTGCTGGCGGGCGTGGTAATCGCGTCGCGGCAGGCGTCGGCCGCTGCCTGACCTGCGGCTGCCGCACGGCACAGGCTTTTGTTTTTGCCTCGGGCAGGCTAGCGTGCCCGGCATAACCAGAAAGCCCCATGGGAGACGAAACGGAATGATTTCGCTATCGACAAAATGCCTGCGTGCAGCCGCCGCGTTTGCGCTGATCTTCGCCGGACTGACCTCCGCCGCTCCCGCGCAGGCACCCTATCCGAACCGTAACATCACCCTGGTGCTGCCATTCGCCGCCGGCAGCGGCACCGACACCACGACCCGCATCATTTCGAAAGAGCTCGGCACAGCCCTCGGCGTGAGCATGGTGATCGAAAACAAGCCGGGCGCCAGTGGCTCGATCGCAGCGAGCTATGTCGCCCGATCCGCGCCGGACGGCTACACGCTGATCGTGACGACGAATACGCCGCATTCAGCCAATCCGTATTTGCTGAAGAACATGACTTACGATCCGATCAAGGACTTCACGCCGATCGCGCGGACCGGCGATCTGCCGTTCATGCTGGTGATCAATCCGGAAATTCCGGCGAATTCGGTAGCCGAGCTGATCGCGCTGGCCAAGAAGGAACCGGGCAAGTTCTCCTATGCCAGCGGCAGTTCGGCGGCGATCGTTTCAGGCGCGACGTTTGCCCGCCTTGCCGGCATCGATCTGCTTCACGTTCCCTACAAGAGCTCACCGCCGGCCCTCACCGACCTGATCGCCGGCCGCGTCTCCATGATGTTCGTCGATGTCCTTACCGGCCTGCCCCACGTCAAAGGCAAGGCGCTGAAGGCGCTTGCGGTCGCGACCAAGCAGCCCTCGGCCCTGCTGCCCGACCTTCCCACCATGGATGCCACGGTGAAAGGCTTCGACATCACGTCGTGGCAGGGTTACCTCGGCCCGGCCAATATGCCGAAGGATATTGTCACCAGGCTGAACGCGGAAATCCGCAAGGTGGTCGAGCGGCCGGACGTCAAGAGTCAGCTCGCCGAGCGCGGCATGGAGGCATTCTCGGGCCCACCCGAAGAGTTCGATGCGTTCCTGAAAGAGCAGCTGGTGGTGTGGGAAAAGCTGATCGCGAACGCGGGAATCGAGAAGCAGTGAGACGCGGCTCCTGGATAGTTGCCGTCATGGCCGGGCTAAAGCGCGAAGCGCGTCTTCTGGATGCCCCGGCCATCCACGCCTTTCTTTGTCGCTACCACGAAGAACGTGGATGCCCGGGACAAGCCCGGGCATGACGAGTGCAATTCTGCAATGCCTACGCCGCGCGGACCTTGGCTAGGAATCCGTCGACCGCACTGCGCAGCATGCCGGACTGGTTGTCGAGCTCGCGGGCGTTCGAGAGCACCTCCGTGGCGGCGGTGCCGGTGGCTGCCGCCGCTGACGTGACGCCGCCGATATGGGCGCTGATCTCGTTCGAGCCGGCCGCGACCGACTGGATGTTGCGGGCGATCTCGCGGGTCGCATCGCCCTGCTGCTCGATCGACGTCGAGATGCCGTTCGTGATCTCGCTCATCTGCGCAATGGTCTCGCTGATGCCGCTGATCGCGGTCACCGCCTCGCCGGTGGACGCCTGCATGGCGGCGACCTGGGCCGAGATTTCCTCGGTGGCCTTGGCGGTCTGGTTGGCGAGCGCCTTCACCTCGGAAGCCACCACCGCGAAGCCGCGGCCGGATTCGCCGGCCCGCGCCGCTTCGATGGTGGCGTTGAGCGCCAGGAGGTTGGTTTGCGCGGCGATCGAGTGGATCAGCTTGACCACTTCGCCGATCTTCTCGGCTCCGGTCGACAGCGCCTGCACGGTGGCGTTGGTACGCTCGGCATCCCCCACCGCCTTGCTGGCGATCTCGCTGGAGCGGCTCACCTGCCGGGAAATCTCGCTGACCGAGCTGGACAGCTCTTCCGCGGCGGCCGCGACCGTTCCGACATTGTTCGAAGAGCTCTGCGACGCCGCCCCGACGGTAGCCGCACGCGCGCTGGCGTCGCTCGCGGTGGCGGTCATGGACTGCGCCGTGGTTTGCATGCCGGCCGCCGCCGTCGACACCGAGCGGACGATGCCGTTGACGCTGCGCTCGAAGTCGCCCGCGAGGCTCTCCATGGCCGCCCGGCGCTCGGCCGCGGCGCGCGCCTGGGTTACGGTCTCGGCCTTTTCCAGCCCGCGAATCCGTAGCGCGTTGTCCTTGAAGATCTGGACGGTCGCGGCCATCGCGCCGACCTCGTCGCCGCGACCGATGCCGGGAATGTCGCCTTCCAGCGAACCATTGGCCAGCGCCTGCATGCGGTCGCCGAGCTGACCGAGCGGCCGGCTGATGCTGCGGCCGATCATCCAGGCAATGCCGCCCGCGATCACGCCGATGCCGAGAATGGCGAGACCGAGCATCCACATGATCGGCCTCAGCTTGGCGTCGATATCGTCGATATAGGCCCCGGTGCCGATAAACATGTTCCAGCCGGGGACTGCAACGGCATACGATATCTTGCGCGTGATGTCCTCCTGGCCCGGTTTCCGGTATTCGTAGGTGAGGGTAACCTCGCCCTTTGCAGCCACGCCGTCACGCAATTCGCGCGCAAGCTTTCTGCCATTGGTCTCGACATCGAGGCGGTTCTGACCGTGCTGCTTGGGGTCAGGCGTCATCAACGCAACGCCTTCCATCGTATAACCGAACAGATAACCGGCCCCCTTGTCGAAGGTCATCGAATTCCCGCGGCGCGCAAATTCGGCGATCGCGGCTTCCTTGGTCAGCTTGCCGGCCTCGACTTCCTTCTGCAGCCCGGCCGCCAGGTTACGCCCGATCTCGACGATGGACTTGGTCTGCTGGATGCGGGCGTTGAGCATCTCGCGCTCCATCAGATAGCTTGCGAGAGCGCCGGCGATGCAAAGGCCGAACAATGCTACCCCCACCAAAATGCCGAGTTTGGGGGCAATCTTCAGATTGTTCAGCTTCACAGTGCTTCTCCAGGGATTTTGGCGCGGGGTGGCGCGCGATTCGCGCAATGAGTCGCAACACGGTATAGTGAAACCCTTTAGCGCTTTGTTACTCAGCCGCCCCGTCGAAGCCCGGACGCAAATGCCGCTTTTTTCCGCAGGTCGCCGGAATCGTGCGAGGCTGAGAACGCTGGAAACGCGAGGCAGCGGCGACGTGTCGCCGTCATAACCAACACCGAAGCGTCAAATCGGGGGGAGCAAGAATGCCGAAATTCAGAGTGGTGACGCCGAAAGGTGCGAGTTTCACGGTCGCCGGCGGCGGCTACGCGCTCGAAAGAGAGGCGCTCGACCCGATCGACGCCGAGATCGTCGAGGCCCCGGCCAATGAGGCGGAGTTCATCGCCGCCGCCCGGACCGCCGACGCGATCTACGCCAAGGGCATGCCGATCACCAGGACCATCATCGACGCCCTGGAAAACTGCAAGGTCATCACGCTCGGCACCGTCGGCGTCGACAGCGTCGACGTGAAGGCCGCCACCGCGCGCGGCATCCCCGTCACCAACGTTCCCGACACTTTCATCGAGGAGGTCGCCGACCACGCCATGATGCTGCTGCTGGCGGGCTTTCGCCGGCTGGTCGCGCAGGACCGGATGGTCCGCGAGGGCCGATGGTCCGAGGGCCGCCCGGCGCTGCTGAAGATTCCCCGGCTGATGGGGCAAACGCTGGGTTTCATTTCGTTCGGCCGGGTGGCGCGCGCCGTGGCCAAGCGCGCGGCGCCCTTCGGGTTGCGGATGATGGCCTATGATCCCTTCATTCAGGAGACCCTGATTTCCGACCATGGCGTGATGCCGGCGACCTTGTCGGAGGTGCTGTCGCAATCGGATTTCCTGTCGATGCATGCCCCGGCGCGGCCCGAGGTCCACCACATGCTCGGCGAAAAGCATTTTCGGCAGATGAAGCCGAGCGCGGTGTTCATCAACACCGGCCGCGGCGCGACCGTGGACGAAGAAGCGCTGGTCAAGGCGCTGCAGGAAGGCTGGATCGCGCACGCCGCCCTCGACGTGCTGGAGAAGGAACCGCCCTCCCACAACAATCCGATGCTGGGCATGGAGAACGTGACCCTGACGGCCCATGTCGCGTCCGCCTCGGCGCGCTTCGACGAGGCGCGCAAACGCCGGGTCGGCCACGAATTGTCATTGGTCCTGCAAGGCATGTGGCCGGTCAGCTGCGTCAATCCGTCGGTGCTGCAAAATACTTCGCTCCGGCGTTGGCAACCTGTCGGCATGGACCGCGGCCCCAACAGCTAGCCACTGCCAGGGGCATCGGTGTTCCCGAACTGGTGTGTGGGCGGCCACTATCGGCGCGTTGATGGTCGGCTCCCTCCAGCGTCATGTTCCAATCGCTGTTCGGTCGAGCGGTGAAGGACGAGCATCGCGGCCCAAGCCGCAGGTTCGAACGCCTCCTATGTTTGGCGGCGGGCGCCCGCATCGTCAGCGCTTCGCGGGGGAACCGGACGCGGGCAAGCTGGCGGGAAAAGGTCGTCGATGAGACCTCGACAGCCTGTTTCAAGCGTTTCGAATATACGCTAGTGTTGCAGGCAAAACTCGAAGAAAATTGGGAGGTTCATGAATTTCAGCTTGGACCATCGACTGCATCGGCGTGCGCTTCTGCGCGCGAGCGCGTGTGCGCTATTGGCACCGGCTTTAGGCGCGCCGGCGGCAGCGCAGGCATCCGGACGAATTCGATTTGGTCTTACGCCCGTATTTCTTACCAATGACCTTGAGCTTCTCGGGCGCCTGCAGTCATATCTTCAGCGCGCAACGGGGCATCCCGTTGAGCTGGTTACCCGGCGCACATATCAGGAAATCACCACTCTCCTGACCACAAGCCAGCTCGATGCCGCCTGGATTTGCGGATTTCCGTATGTTGCGCATCGCTCCGAACTCCAGCTTGTTGCGGTCCCACTCTGGCACCACAAGCCACTCTATCGATCGTATCTGATTGTCGATCGCGACCGTGGGGGCAGCGGACTTCTTGATCTCCGAGGCGACATCCATGCGTTTTCGGATCCTGACTCCAATTCCGGATTTCTCGTCACGCGAGCGGCCCTCGCCGAGCGCGGTCTCAGGCCAGAAACGTTCTTCGCGAAAACCTTCTTCACTTACGGTCACCGCGATGTAATCCGGGCGGTCTCGTCCGGACTTGCCGGGTCAGGGTCGGTGGATGGCTACATTTATGACGTTGTTGGCGAGATCGAACCCGATTTGACAGCCGGCACCCGCGTTCTGACGGCATCGGAGTTGCTTGGCTTCCCACCAATCGCCGCGCCAAGGGTTCCGCTCGATCAGGTTCGTCTGAATGCACTCATCAAGGCACTGTGGGAAATGAACAAGGACGACGAAGGTCGAGCCGTTCTGAAGATGCTGCGTCTCGATGGTTTCGGCGCAGAAGATCCCGCCTCTTTCGATGCAATCGCATCGAAGGCGGCGCTTGTCGCAGCTGCGGGATAACGTACATGCGTATGCCTCTCGTGCACTCCTGGCCAATCACGGTGAAGGTCCCCGTTGCGGTCGCTTCGCTGATGTTGCTGGTTGGGCTTGTCCTGTCGGAGCGTGTACTTTCGCGTCTTGGCAACACGCAGGAAAGCCATCTCATAGAATTATCGCAAAGCTATCTCGACGGGCTATCGTCGGCGATCACTCCTTCGATCCTGCGCGAAGACAATTGGGAGATATTCGACGCGATCACCCGGATGCAAACGATCAACAAGAGTCTGCATCCGATGGCAACGATCGTGACAAACGCGGAGGGCGCAGTCATCGCGGCATCCGATCCCAGGCAGCATCCCGTCGGATCCATCATCAAGCCGGCCCGGACCGGCAACGAAACGTCTGCAAGCTTCAGCTTCAGTGCGGGCGCGGACAGCGCCAGCGCAATCCGGGTGTTGTCCTATCCGGGTCGGGTGGCGGGCATCATCTATGCGACATTCGATACACGGCACCTCGCAGCCGAGCGGCGTGACGTGGTCATCGCACTGGCCTTGACCAACGGGATCCTGACGTTATCCCTGGCCGTAGCGGGATGGTTTCTGGTGGCTTTCATGATGCGCCCGGTGCGTATCCTTTCGGAACATCTCGGCGTGGCGCAGGAGACACTTGCGGTACCCATTCCCGAAGATGTCGTTTCGAAAACGAGAGGCGAATTCGGACGTCTGTTTCGAGGCTATAACGCTCTCGTTCGATCGATGAGAGAGCGCGAGGATCTGGGAAAACGTCTCGCCGAGGAAAAGCGTCTTGGAAGCCTGGGACGACTTGCCTCGACGGTCGCGCACGAAATCAATAATCCGCTCGGAGGAATGTTCAATACCCTCGCGACACTCAGGTCGCACGGTCACCTCGACAATATTCGCGACAGCAGCCTGGGTTTGCTGGAGCGCGGCCTGGTCGGCATACGCGACGTCGTCCGCACGACGCTGACCATCTATCGGACCGATGGCGTAACAAGAGAGCTGGCCCCCACGGATATAGAGGATCTGGGTCTCCTGATCGCCCCGGAAGCTCGCAGAAAGGGCGTCCAGATCAAGACAGAGAATACGCTGGTGGAAATCGTTCCGCTGTCGAGCACACCGATAAGACAGGCGGTCCTCAATCTGCTCCTGAACGCCGTCGCAGCGACTCCGGACGGGTCCCAAGTCAATATGTCGGCTGTGGCAGGTCTCCACGAACTCACAATTACCGTTGCGGATCGGGGACCGGGGTTGCCCGACGCCGCAGCCGAGATCCTCACGAGCCGGCGCGCTGCACCTCCACCGCCTGACGGCGGAGGTTTGGGACTCTGGACCACGAGTCGACTTATCACCGACATCGGCGGCCGAATTGAGGTAGGATATCCCGCACATGGTGGCACCGCCATCACACTTAAGATCCCAATCGTGCGCATGGAGTTGTCCAATGTCGCATAGCGAGCGTGTGATCGGTCTTGTCGAAGACGACCGGATCATGGGTGAAAGCATCGTCCAAAGGCTCGCCCTGGAGGGTGTGACTGTCAAATGGTGGCAGTGCGGACGGGATGCGATAAGGGAAATTCCAGCCAGCAAGCTGGAGGCGATCGTCTGCGATATCAGATTGCCCGATCTCAACGGAGAAGACGTGTTTCGAGAGTCGGCGCGTTCGTCGAATGTGCCGCCGTTCCTTTTCATCACGGGTCACGGCGACATCGACCAGGCGGTGCGACTGATGCGGGCCGGCGCAGCCGACTATTTCATGAAGCCATTCGAGCTCGACGATTTCCTGATCCGGATCGGCGAGTTGATGGGTCCGCCTCCGACGTCAGGAACACATGTTCTCGGATTTGCGCCGAAGATGAAGGAACTGGAACGCCTGCTGACGCGGGTGGCCAAGCTCAACTCCTCGGTGCTCATCGCTGGAGAGACCGGGAGCGGCAAGGAGGTCGCCGCCAGATTTCTCCATGCCATGTCGGCCAGCGACGGCCGCCCATTTATGGCAGTCAATTGCGCCGCCATTCCGGGCGACCTTCTGGAAAGCGAACTGCTGGGCCACGAAAAAGGAGCGTTCACGGGTGCGTCGCAGCGACACCTCGGCTATGCGGAGCGTGCCGGTGAAGGCATCCTGTTCCTGGACGAGATCGGCGAACTCAGATCCGAGCTTCAGGCGAAGCTATTGCGCCTGATCGAAGACAAATCGTTCTATCGCGTTGGCGGTGAGCGGCCGATCCCCTTCAACGGGCGCCTCGTCGTGGCCACCAACGCAGATCTTCCGAAATTGGTCCAGGCCGGGCGGTTTCGTGAAGATCTCTACTACCGGATCAACGTCGTATCCGTAAGGATCCCGCCGTTGCGCGAGCGGCAGCAAGACATCCCGTGGCTCATGGAACGCTTCTTCGCCGAGAGCGCGGGCCGAATGGAAACGTCGTTGAAGGGCATCAGCAGTCTCGCGGAAGAGGCTGCCCTCTCCTATGCGTGGCCGGGCAATATCCGGGAACTCCGCAACCGCATGGAACGCGCCGTCGCGCTCGGACTTGGACAATGGGTGATGCCCGGTGACATGTTTCCGGAACAGAGCGAGGGGATGGCCTCAGCGATGCAAATGGGATCGCTCGAAGACGTCCGACAAAGCGCCGAAAAGCGTCACATCATCCGCGCGCTGCTGGCGACAAATGGGGAGGTCGGCGCCGCATCGAAGTTGCTCGGCATCGGTCGGACTACCCTTTGGGAAAAGATGCGCCGCCTGGGTCTGAACGACGGGGACCCGGATTTGTAGTCTTATGACGGTTGCATTGCCATCCTGCCTCCGGACTTTCGAACCGACGGCATCGCAATATGTTCGGATTTCCGAACATCGGCCCCGTTATCTCAGCCAAAGTTTTTCGCGGGACATTTGATTCCCCACATAATTTTGCTTTGGCCCGGCTCCTGCAATGAGGGGCGAGCGTCCATTCGGACACGCCAATATCCGGGAGCGAAACCAAATGAAAAGGTGCAACAACCTTGTCGACGCCGGCCGCCGCCGGTTCCTCAGCGGAGCCGGGCTCGCCGCAGCCGGCGCTGCTGCAACCACCCTTCTTCCCACGGAAGCCAACGCAGCGCCCACCACGGCGCGGGTGAATTATCCCTCGAACCGGCTGGCGAACGTATCGCAGCTCAAGGTCAATGAGCCGTTCGATGTGACCTATCCGGACAAGGACGCGCCAGGCGTCCTCCTCAAACTCGGGACACGGGTCCCGGGCGGCATCGGCCCCGACGGCGACATCGTCGGCTTCTCGACTGCATGCCCCCACAAGGGATTTCCCCTGAGCTACTCGAAGGAGGACAAGACGCTGAGCTGCCCGGGACACTACGGTCGCTACGACTGCGAAAAGGGCGGGCAGCAGATTTGGGGTCACGCAACGCAGAACCTCGCGCAGTACGAACTTCGCGTGGACGGCAAAGGAGACGTCTACGCCGAAGGCGTCGATGAGCTTCTTTATGGCCGGCTATCCAACGTACTTTGACGGGAGGACTCCATGACCTACAAACGACAGACTGATCGCCTGCCGATCGTCCCGGCGGATGCGAAGGAGCACAACGTCACGTGCCACTATTGTATCGTCGGCTGCGGCTACAAGGCCTACACATGGCCTATCAACAAGCAGGGTGGATTTGACGCGAAGTCAAACAAGTTCGGTGTCGACCTATCGAAGCAGCAAACTGCGGAAACCGTCGCCTGGTATGCGCCGTCGATGTACAATGTGGTCAAGCAGAATGGCCAGGACGTACAGCTCGTCATCAAACCGGACGTCAACTGCGTCGTAAACTCGGGCCTCGGCTCGATACGCGGCTCGCGGATGGCCGAGAACCACACTTCGCAACAGCGCGGCACCCAACTACAGCGACTTACCGACCCGATGGTGTGGCGCTACGGTTCGATGCAGCCGACGAGTTGGGATGACGCGCTGGATCTGGTTTCCCGCGTGACTTCGGCGGTGATCAACGAGCAGGGCGAGGATGGGCTTTTCGTCTCGATGTTCGACCACGGTGGTTCTGCCGGCGGCTACGAAAACACCTGGGGCACCGGAAAGCTCTACTTCGGCGCGATGAAGATCAAGAACGTCCGCATCCACAACCGTCCGGCCTATAATTCGGAGGTTCACGGCACGCGTGACATGGGCGTCGGCGAACTCAACAACTGCTACGAGGACGCCGAACTGGCCGACACGATCGTCGCCATCGGTACCAATCCGCTCGAGACCCAGACCAACTACTTCCTGAATCACTGGGTGCCGAATTTGCGCGGCACGTCGCTCGACAAGAAGAAGAAGGAGTTTCCGGGCGAAGCCGTCGAGGCCGGCCGTATCATTATCATCGATCCGCGCCGAACGGTGACCGTTGCCGCCTGCGAGGCGGAAGCGGGCAAGGACAAGGTGTTGCACCTCGCACTCGAACCGGGCACCGACCTTGTTCTGTTCAATGCGCTGCTGACTTACATCGCCGACAAGGGATGGATCGACAAGGCATTCATCGCGGCCAGCACGCTGGCTGCCGAGCAAGGGGCGGCATTGATCTCGCGGCCCGGCGGCGCCCCCAACGATCAGCCCCTCACCGACTTTGCCGCCGCCCTGGCGGCCAACCGGACCTCGATTGCCGATGCGGTGCGGATTACCGGCCTCAAGGGCGAGGACATCGTCAAGGCGGCCCAGTGGATCGCTGAGCCGAAGTCCGGCAACACACGCCGGCGCACGATGTTCGGATATGAAAAGGGCATCATCTGGGGCAACGACAATTACCGTACCAACGGCGCGATTGTGAACCTGGCGCTGGCGACCGGCAATGTCGGGCGCCCTGGCGGCGGCGCTGTCCGGCTCGGAGGCCATCAGGAGGGCTACTCACGTCCGTCCGACGCTCACGTCGGGCGCCCCGCTGCCTATGTCGACAAGCTCCTGATCGAGGGGCGCGGCGGTGTCCATCACATCTGGGCATGCGATCACTACAAGACGACATTGAACGCCCTCAAGCTCAAGCAAATCTACAAGCGGCGCACGGATATGGTGAAGGATGCCATGAATAC
>JBAQER010000511.1:0-3947 GCA_049286845.1 Bradyrhizobium sp. | reverse complement strand
GCTGTTCGGGGTTCAGCCCGCCGAGGCCGGTGTCACGGCCGCCCTTTATGCGCGCAACGGCATGACCGGCCCCCGGCGTCTGCTGGACAGCAAAGTGGGGTATTTCGCAACTGCCTCCATGGCCGGCCGACTGGAACGTGGGCCGGAGCAGCGCACCTGGGCACTGGCGCAGCCCAGGCGCAAGCTGCACGCCTGCTGCGGCTACATCCACTCCGCGGCGGACGCCGCCGCGAAGGTTCGGGCCCGTCTCGCTGCGCCGGCGCCCCAAGGCGAATGGGAAGTGCATGTAGCACCCTATGTTGCCGATGTGGTAGGCAAGGCCGCACCCCCGACGTCGCCGAACGATGCCAGATTTCACCTACAGTACTGTCTTGCACTCGTGCTGTGCGGTCACGACGTCATCTTGCCGGAACACAGCATCGAGCTTGCGACGTACCTGAAGCAGCCCGAAGTTTTGGACGGGATGGCGCGCATTCGCGTGGTGTCAAACCCGGAGCTGACGCACTACCACCAAAGCATCGTCATCTTTCGCGGCGAGGGTGGAAGCCGAACGGAAGAAAGGCTTTCCGCACCGCGGGGCTCGCCGCATGAACCCTTGAGCGATGACGATGTGATCGGGAAGTTCCTCGCCCTGGCAAGTCCGGTGATCGGTGACCAGGCTGCGCAAGAGTTCGTGGAGAAAATATCCCGGTTGGAAACGGCAGCCGACAGTCGCGATGTGTTGCGCCCGCTCGCGGCGTGCGAGCGTTGAAGAAGATTTCGGCCGGGCTGGCCTGCGACCCCATTGCTTTTCCTGGGCGAGCGCCGCGCGGGACCCCTGGACTCGGGTGAATCGCGCAGCGACCGTCCTGCTGCCCTCAAGAATTGTTGCCGCCGGAGAGTTCCAGGGAATTCTCGCGCTGGCGCCCTTCCCAGAGAACAAGGTATTGCTTGTGCAAACGCTGAAGCGAGTTGACCATCTCGGCTATGGCAGCCTGCGAGTCCCGGGCCCGCAGATGCTTGAGCAAACGGCGGCGTGACGGGAGCACAAAGGCATTGTTGCCCGGGCCGATGGTCAGGACGAACTGACGGACGATCTCCATGATCCCTTGCATGTTCGCGATGAAGACGGGATTTCTGGTGGCCTTAGCCAGAAGAATGTGAAACTGCTGATGGATGCGGGTGCGTTCATTGAAATCGCCGGCCTTGTCAGCTTTCGCCGCCATCGCCACGTTGAGTTCCAGCGCGTCGAGTTCGGCGTCGGTGATTCGCTCGCACGCCGCCCGCACGACGATCTCACTGAAACCAATGCGCGCTTCGGTAAGGTGCTGCGGGCTGATGGCGCCCAGGTGATAGAGGTCGATCAGGCCGTTTGCAATGACTCCCGACCCTCCGGCACTGACAAACGCTCCGCCGGCGGCTCCCTTCTTGAGCTCGATCATCCCGCCGAGTTCGAGCGCGCGCAAGGCCTCACGCAAGGTGCTCCGGCTCACGCGAAACATCGAGGATAGCTCCCTCTCTGCGGGCAACCGGTCGCCCGGCCTGAGCTTTCCCTTGACGATGTGTGCGCGAATCTGAGCCGCTATGTCTTCGAAGGCCCGTTGCGGAGTGATCGGCACGACGTTCAAAACGCTGTCGGTCCTATTTTTCATATGGGTGTTGCGCTCATGGCTGATCAACTGGCAGTTGGTCCTTTGACCAGCGTACGAAAAGTCGCATCTGAATAGCACCAAAGTCTACCTGCCCAGGCGTTGGCCGACCGTTCAGCGCCGCAGTCCCGAATTGGTCAAAAAAATTCGGCCCAATTGGTCGATTGGTCCGACCATTATATGTATTATTTCCGTATTGAGCACGTCAAAAAAAACACAACCTGATTTGAGGCCGCCGGCCTCCAAAGCCACCCACAACTTCCGAATGAACAGTCTGTCCCCATCTGTCGACGCTTTTATCGCCCAGTCCTGGCTTCTTAGCGATTTGACGCTTCCGAACGTTTTGCGCCGCCAGGCAATGCAGCAGCCCGACAAGGTGTTCCTGAATGAAATCCAGACAGGGCGGGCATTCACCTACCGCGAAATGGACTTGTGGTCCGACCGGGGAGCCAATGCGCTGCGGCAGATCGGGGTTAGTCATGGCAATCACGTGGGCGTGCTGATGGAAAACTCCGCGGAGCACGTCGCGGTATTTTTTTCCATCGGCAAGCTCGGCGCCGTGTCGGTGCCGGTCAACGCTGCGGCCCGCGGCGAGTTGTTGCGCTACTACCTTTCGCAATCCGAATGCACGACGGTCATCGTCGACGCTTCACTGTGCGGCAGGTTGGTCGAAGTGCTCGACGAGCTGCCTTTGTTGAAGCGGGTCATCGTTGTCGGCGGCCCTGAGCGGGAGGCGGCGGGCAACTTCACCAAGGCACGCACTGTCGAGAGTCATCACTTCGAATCGATCGTGCAAGGCGCGGACGCGGAGCATCCCGACGCCGAGGTCAAATGCCACGACCTGCTGATGCTGTCCTTCACGTCGGGAACGACCGGCCCCTCCAAGGCCAGCATGCTGAGCCACGCGGCCGCGCTGACGTACGGCACGGGTGCCGCCGAGGCCCAGGGCTATCGCAGCTCCGATGTGTTCTATGTCTGCCTGCCGCTCTTTCACAACAACGCGCTGCTGGCAGCACTGGGGGCCGCCCTCGTGTGCGGCGCTTCCATGGCGCTGTCGCGCCGTTTCTCCGTCAGTCGCTTCTGGTCCGAGATCCGGGACTCGGGCGCGACCATCACCAACCTGTTGGGTGCGATGACGAGCTTCCTCTGGAGCGCGCCCCCTTCCCCGCAGGACCGGGACCACAGGCTCCGCCTTGCAAGCATGGCGCCCGTGCCGAAGTACGCGCGCGAATTCGAAGAACGCTTTGGAATCGACGTGATGAGCAACTACGGGCTTTCCGACTTCGGCATGGCCACGTCCTTCACCCGTCTGGACCCCAAGAACAAGCTCGGATCCATCGGCCGGCCACGGCGTGGCTTTCAGGTGAGGATCGTCGATGATCATGATTTCGAGCTGCCGCGCGGACAGGTCGGTGAAATCCTGATCCGAAGCGACGAGCCCTGGCGAGCGGCGAACGGTTACTACCGAATGCCGGAGGCGACACTCGCTGCCCATCGGAACCAATGGTTCCATACCGGTGACCGGGGGCTTTGCGATGAGGATGGATATATCTGGTTCGTGGACCGGAAGAAGGACTGCATCCGCCGCCGGGGCGAAAACATCTCGGCCTTCGAGGTGGAACAGATCCTGATGCGCCACCCCGGCGTCGCGCAGGCCGCCGTTTTCGCGGTGTCGACTTCGACGAACGACGAAGAGGTGGCGGCAGTCATCGTCAAGTACGAGCGCAGTGCGCTCGAGCCTCCTGAAATCATCGAACACTGCCGGCGGAACATGGCGTACTTCATGGTTCCCCGCTACCTGCAGTTCCGCCAGTCGCTGCCCATCACCGAAAACCTGAAGGTCGAGAAATATCGGCTCAAGCAGGACTTCGAGCGAGACATCAGCCAGGCATGGGACCGCGAGGCTGCGGGCATCCTGGTCACACGCTAGCGGTTTCCCAGATCGGAAAGCGCTTGCCCTCACCAAATCTTTTCCCACCCGGAGACAACCATGACCCAACATCAGTTCCACCCCCGAAGCCTCGCTGAAAGCCTTTATGATGCGAACTCCATTCCGCTGACGCGGCGATCGCTTCTGGGTCTTGCGGCCGGCATGGCGGCGTTCGCATCGGCGCCCGCACTGTCCCAAGCCTACCCGTCCCGGCCCATACGGTTTGTTATCCCTTACGCTCCGGGCGGCGGCACGGATTCGATGGTTCGAAGCATGCAGGGGCCGCTGGCGCGCATCCTCGGCCAGCCCGTGATCGTCGATAACAAGTCCGGCGCCGCCGGAGCCATCGGCGTCAGGGAAGTCGCCCGCGCCGCGCCGGACGGCTACAC
>JBAQER010000510.1:0-2684 GCA_049286845.1 Bradyrhizobium sp. | reverse complement strand
CTGCAATGTTGTTGATCAGGTCGATCACGGTGCCAATTCTCTGTGCGCCTTCCGAGAGGCGACGCATTTTCCCGGCGGTCTGATCCGCATCGCGCGCTGCCTCGCTCGAGGTGCGCGCGGATTCATTGACCTGCCGGGATATCTCCTGAATTGACCCGGTCAATTGTTCTGTTGCCGCGGCAACCGACTGAACGTTGGACGAGGCATCTTTTGACGCCGCATCTACCGCCACGGACTGCGTGGCGGCCTCATTCGCCGAAGAGGTCAAGGTCTGTGCCGCCGTCTGCAATTCGGTGGCCGCCGATGCCACGATGTTGACAACGCCGCCGATCGTCTTTTCGAAGTCGGAGGCCAGACGCTCCAGGATCGAACGCCGGTCGCGGCGGCCCGCCTCGATGTAAACAGCAATCGCAAAATCCATGTCCAGCATGGCTGCCTTGATGACAGCCGTCTGCAGGTTCGCTTTCTTCCTGGCCCCGCCGCGATCGAACCTCTGGATGGGCATGCGGTCCGCTATCGCGTTGACCAGCCCCGACACCAGCGCGTTGTAGCCGCCGATATACCAGCGCGGCTCGAGGCCGAGCTTGTTG
The DNA here is from genome assembly GCA_049286845.1 of Bradyrhizobium sp. GTDB lineage: Bacteria > Pseudomonadota > Alphaproteobacteria > Rhizobiales > Xanthobacteraceae > Bradyrhizobium. The sequence goes on along the minus strand of JBAQER010000510.1, from coordinate 2,094 downwards.
TGGACTTCGCCTATCTTGGTGACCGAGGATTCATACGCTTCGTCAAAGCGGCCATCCATGATGATCGCCCAATGCTGCATCTGCATTTTCTTGGCGTGCATCATATGGTCGCGGTTCCTGAAGAGTTTGGCGGTCTCGGCGAATTTGCCGATATGATCGTAAAACGCATCCAGGATCAGAGGCATCTCGGAAAGAATGAAGGGCTTTGCCTCGCGCAGGATTGCGACGGTGCCCTGATCGATCATGTTGAACCGGAGCCGCTCCTGGATCGTGCTTCCGCCGCTCATTTCGTAGCTCCTTTGAAAAATTCGAAAAATATCCGCATGTAATTCTCTGCCTTTGACTGAGCGCGGGGACAGATTTGCAATTTACTCGCAAGTGGAACTGGTCTCCGACAGCCCGCCTTCTTTGAGTCGAACTGGATTCAATTGAACTCTGAACACGTTACGCGTGCGTTAATGAAGAATTAACCGCGTGATTGGTTGTTCGATGAAAATTTCGGCGATAACCTATGTTAAGATAAATTTTGCGTCGGAATTTGCTGTTTTAGGGTTGGGACCGCAAAGACAGCCATAAAATTTTTGCGCCGAGCTGCCCTGCGATCCAGTTGTCAGGCGTCAGGCGGTCGAGCACCAGTTGATGCCCTCCGGTGATCCCCTGATGTTCGCGACATCAGGCCGCAACCTGCAATCCCGTCAGAATTCGATCTGCTCGAACCGGCGGTAACAGTAATCGGGCGCGTACGAGAAACAGCCGGCTCGCAGCAGGTCTTGGATACCAAATGCTCGTATTGTTCGACGGAGATCTTGGCGCACGGGAAACGCTTCGTTTCATCGAGGAAAAGCTTCATGCGGGCATCTGGAGCTGGGATCTCGCGACCGGCGACATGGAGTGGTCTCACGGCTTCTTTTCGTTGCTCGGCATTGAACCGGATTCGATCAAGCCGTCCTCTACCGTTCTCTCACAAATGGTCCATCCGGATGACCGCCCTCCCTCCGAGGCCGTCAGCCGGACCCTCAACGAAGGCCTGCCGGCCGAGTGGGAGTTCCGTATCATTCGCCCGAACGGGCGCATTCGCTGGATAGCGACACGTTCCGAATTGCTGCTCGATTCCGATGGCCATCCGGTTCGGTCGATCGGCGTCTCTTTCGACGTAACCAAGCGGCACGAATTGCTTCAGTCGCTGGATATCGCAAGCAGCCACTATGATGCTCTGATCCGGGCCGCCCAGGGGATCGTATGGTTCGGAGACAAGAGCGGCAACATTACGAAGGTATTGAGACCCGATGACGCGATTGCGGAACGGCCCTTGGGCCGCCAATCCGAGCATTGGACGGACTTTGTTCATCCGGATGAGAATGCCTTGGTCGAAGGGCTATGGCGTCAGGCGGCCCTTTCGCGGAATCCGTACAGATTCGAGCATCGGATTCGTCAGCGCGACAACTCATATCGATGGGCGCGCACGATTATCGTTCAGGTATTCAGCCGCCGCGGCGAGCCGCTGGAATTGATCGGCCTGTCTACCGACATTGAAATCGAGAAGCGGTATTCCCCGAACTCGGCGAGACCGAAGCAATTGACTGGCGCTCAAATACGGGCCGCACGAGGCATGCTTGCACTATCCGTGAAGGACCTCGCCGAGAAGGCCGCCATTTCTCCAACGACGATTCGTCGCTACGAGCAGGTCGATGGACCAGTAAATTCAGCCGAGGCGGCTTTGGAGGTCATCGAACGTACTTTGGCCCAGGCAGGCATTGAGTTCATATTCCCCGAGCTTGGAAAGCCCGGCATTCGACCGCGCTAATTACTGCCGCAGCATGATCAGGGGGTCGGCGCTGTCGGGCACCCGCCGCCATTGCGCATTGTCGTCGGCCTCGAACTGCCAGGTGTCGCCTTTGGCCGACATCAATATCATCTGGCCGCGATCGAGCCGCCATTGCGTGGGCGCGAAGGCCGCGATCGCGGGATCGCACTTCGGTTTGAGAAATACCTGGAAATTGTCCGGGCTCGCCTCGGTGTTGGTCAGCGTCAGGCCGCAGATCGCCACGCCATTGCCGCGAACCATCGACCAGTCGCCGATCATCTGGTCCATCG
>JBAQER010000509.1:0-9179 GCA_049286845.1 Bradyrhizobium sp. | reverse complement strand
CTGCAGCCTCAGACCGCGAAACCTTGCAATCTCAAATCCGGCAGAGCGCCCAAAACCGACTCTTGATCAACGCCTTAGACATTGTTCACGGACGACTAGTTGTACACTCGCAAGTGGAGCTTCGCAGCAGCACGGGCATCGCGATAGCGTTCTGGCCAGTATGACGGTCAATCGCCTGCGCATGGTGGCGATCGAGTTTGTGACGTGACGTTCAGGCCGCAAGGGCGGCGCCTCGGGGTCGGTAACCTTCGGGAACGGCAAATTCCGGGAAGAGCGCGGCGGGAGCAGGTTCTGAGGGGGGAATCGTCTCCCGCTCGGAGATCAGAAATCCGTAGGCTGCGATGCATAGCATCGCGTGGTGGTGGAAACCGCGTCAGCCCTCGTAATGCCCAAGCCCGACTTCCTGCTTGAGTTCCTGATAGTCGCGCTCGATGCGCCAGCGCAGCTTGGTCATGTCCACCAGCGAGCGGAAAGCGATGTCCTGCGGAAGCGTTGACAGCCAGTATTTGGTCGGCGCGTGCTCGCCCTTTGGCTACTCGATCAGCAGCCACTCCTCCGACCGGCCTTCCGTCAAATTGTAGTCGCGATGCGCAGCCCGAATGCGTACGCGCGCAAAGCGCGAGGATAACAGATCGGTCGTGCCCTCCCGCCACGCGATCGTGCGCCAGGCGCGCTTGGGCAGACCGAGAGCAAGCTCCTTGACCGAGATCGGTCGATGCTTGTCATCTCGGCGAATGAGCTTCGGCGGCCGCCCGTTGCCCGACCATTTTTTCGGCGGCAGCGGTCCCGTGCCTGACGCCCACACCGACGTGTTCGGCAAGATGCCGGCGACATAGCGCAGTTCCAGCGCGCTGATGCCGGTGCGCAGTGCCGTGTTGCAACCATAACCCGCGTCCATCAGCACCACGCCACGAGGCAGGCCGGCCGTGCAGGCAGCCTCGATCTGCGCAAGCGCGATCTCAGGCTTGGTCGCAAAGCCCAGGTCCTCAGGCACACCCGCCTTGCACCGACGTGCACGGTCGGCCGCCCAGTCTTCCGGTAGATACAGCCGGTAGGCCACCGGCAGGCTTGCATGATGATTGGCCAGCGACAGCGATACCGCCACCTGGCAATTGTCCTGTTTGCCCAGTTGTCCGCAATATTGCCGCGCCACACCAACCGAATGCTTGCCCTTCTTCGGAAACCCGGTGTCGTCGACGATCCACGCTTCGACCGCTCCATGGCTCTCGATCGTCGGCAGCACCATCTCGCGAACCTTGGCCAAGATCTTCTCGTCCGACCACGCTGCCATCCCGACAAAATGCAACAGCTTCTGATGTTGCGCCGACGCCCGCGCCGGCGCCGTCCGCGCCGCCATCGGCTCCGAAAAAGCGGTGCTCAATTCCGTCTTCTTTGAAGCCAGCAGGCGTTCGGATTGGATCGCCGCCTTGAACGCCTCAGCGAAGAGCTGCTCCTTCGAGCCGAAGGATCGATGCACCAGAGCGACGTCAACTCCGACATCCAGCGCGATGTCACGCAGACCGACCTCCTCGTAGGAGAGCTGCGCAAAGCGAACCAATGCCGCCCTCAGAATGCGCTGGCGCGTAAGGCTTGCGGAACGTTTCTTGGGTGCTGCTATCGGCATGCTCAGCCTCGCTATCAATTGTAATAAGTTTAGTTCTCGATAAGTCAACGACCGTTGACATAGATCAAGCCAACCAGCCAAGCGTGGGCTCATATTGATTTCCCGTCTAGCCCAGGGCTAGCATTACAGTTGCCTTTTCGCTGGTGCGGCAGGGTGATGCGGCAGACCCGGGAACGCATCTTCCGCGGCAATACGCGGGCAGAGGACAAGCTCTTCAGCGTGTTCGAGCCCTCGACGGAGCTCCGGCAAGCCCAACGAGTTCGGCAAGATGGTCAAGCTGCAGGAAGCCGAAAACCAGATCGTGATCGACTACGAAGTCTACGACCGGCGGCCGAGCGATTCGGACCTGTTGCTCCCGGCCATCGAAATCCACCAAGCCAAGCTCGGTCGCACGCCACGTCTGGTCGCGGCAGACGCCGGGTTCTACTCCGCCAGGAATGAAGCTGCGGCGAAGGCGAGCGGCGTCAAACGCGTCTGCATCCCCAATCGCTCCACCAAGAGCGTCGCCCGCAAGCGCGAGCAGAAGAAGCGGTGGTTCCGCAACGGCCAGAAATGGCGGACCGGATGCGAGGGACGCATCAGCGTGGCCAAACGGCGGCACGGGCTCGATCGCTGCCACTACAAAGGCAGCACTGGGATGAAGCGGTGGGTCGGGCTCGGCGTTGTCGCTGACAATCTCATGAGCATCGGCCGCGTAATGGAAGAGCAGTCACTCCAAAGGTAGTCCACTTCCAGCGCCAATCTTGGCCTCTCATCGCCCCGCCGCCCCCGGCGGGGCTTCTCGTCGTCTGCGTGGTTGGCCCCGCCCTTCAGAACCGCGATTTTTGCGCCGGAAAGTAACTAGAAGCCGATGGATAGACCGCCACAGGCGAACAAAGTCTGACCTGTGACAAAGCTCGCGTTCGGTGATGCGAAAAATGCGATGCAATGTGCTATCTCTTCGGCCGTTCCTGCTCGCTTCATCGGCGTTCGCTCGATGTTTAGTTCCTGAAAGTGTTGTGGCGTCGTGAGGAACATGCCCGCCGCTATCATGCCCGGCGCGACGCAGTTGATCGTAACGCCGTCGCGCGCCGACTCGACAGCGGCGACCCGGGACATTGCTTCGATCGCTCCTTTGGCAGCGCCGTACGAAGTGCCGGCAATCGCGCCGAGCGATGCGACCGAGCTCATGTTGACAATGCGGCCGTATTTCTGGTTGCGCATAATAGGCACCGCCGCGCGCATGCAGTTCAGCGTTCCACGAACGTGCGAGGTGAAGGTGAGATCGAAATCCTCGTCCTTCACCTTCGTGAGATAGTCGTTGCGTACAATACCGGCGAGATTGACGAGAATGTCGAGACGGCCGTGCGAAGCCGGAATTGCGGCGATGAACGCGTCGACCGCGGCGCGGTTCGTTACATCGAGCAAGGCGCCGAGAACATCGAGGCCCTGCGAGCGAAGGGTCTCGGCTGCCTTTTCGGCGCGACTTTGGTCCATGTCGGCCATCAGAACCTTGACGCCCGTTTTCGCCAGTTCCCTGCTGGCCGCGAAGCCCAGCCCGCCGGCGGCGCCCGTCAGCAATGCAACCCTCTTGCCCTCCATAGCCATCTCCTAGCTCTGCCGTCCCACTCCCGCATATCGCGGCCGATTGGGATCTAACGAATAGTTCTTGACAAGAACGGCTTCGTCAAGAAAATAACGACCGTACGTTTCTTCAAGGGCGACCCGGCAACTTGTGGCAGGAGGTGAGGCGTGTCGTTCCGGTTGATCAGGGTAACGCGCCATGGGGCGACGATGATCGTTACGATCGACAACAAGCCGGTCAATGCACTGCATCCCGACGTTTCCGACGAAATCCTGGCGGCGGTCGATGCCGCGGCGCGCGATGAGTCCGTCCGATCGGTCGTTCTGACGGGAACCGGCAAGCATTTTGTCGCTGGCGGCGATATCACCTATTTCCAGACTTTGACGCCGCGAACGGCGGAACTCTACGCGCTTCGGATCCAGCAGATGCAAACCGCGCTGCAGACGATGGGCGCGCCGGTCATCGCCGCAGTCAACGGCACTGCACTAGGCGGTGGGTGCGAACTCATGATGGCCTGTGACATACGCCTCGCCGAAGAGCAGGCTCTCATAGGACAGCCCGAGGTCGGGCTGGGAATCATTCCCGGCGCAGGCGGCACCCAGATGCTGCCCCGGCTGATACCACTAGGCATCGCCAAGCGCCTGCTGTTTACGGGTGAGCGGATTGGCGCGCGAGAGGCGCTGCGTATCGGCCTTATCGATGAAGTCGTCGAGACTGGCGGCGCGCTGGCAGCCGCACTTCGTCTTGCCGAAAAAATCAATGCAAATGCGCCGCGTGCGGTGATCGCTGCCAAGCGTGCCGCGACGCTCGGTGCGCAGATGTCCCTAGCCGACGGCTTGCGGCTCGAGGCCTCGCTGTTCGGAGCTCTCTTCGAGACCACGGACGTCAAGGAAGGGGTGGCGGCATTTCTCGAAAAACGCAAGGCGGATTTTAGAGGAAGCTGAGCCTTGCTCGCGGCTCTGACGCAGCGGCGCAAGCAAAACTCGAACAAGGGAGGCCGTACTGTGAAACTGTCCATCATTCACGTGAACTGCGAAGAGCTTTCAGGGCCGTACACGAAGCTGATCGAGGCCAATTTCAATCGGGCGAAGCGCGAGGATACGATCCTCGAGCACCGCTATGTACGGCGTCTCAAGCGCGCATCAGACACGGTGTTCCCGTTTCCGATCCTTCTGAACAAGGTGGACGTGGTCGAGCAGTTCATTGCAGCCGGCCGCGGCGATGCCGATGGCGCGATGGTCGCCTGCTCCGGCGATCCGGGCGTGGCGGAAGCGCGAACGCTTCTTTCCGTGCCGGTCATCGGGCCGATGGAGGCCGCGCTGCATTTGGCCTGTTCTTATGGATACAAGATCGGCATCGTCACCGTCGCCGACCGCTCCTGGTCGGAATATTGCGAGATGATGGCCAATTCTTACGGGCTCGGAACGCGGCTCTCGGGGGTGAGGCGCATCAAGATTCCCTCAATGGAGGCCTTTACGATTGGGTTCCAGAATCCAGAGGTCGTCGCCAAGGCAGTTGCCGAAACGTCGAGCGAACTGGTGGAGCAAGGCGCCGACGCGATCGTTATTGGCAGCGCGGGCTTAAGCGTGATGTCGTCCGCCGCTGGCCTGACACGCACGCCTGATTCCGGTGCGCCCATTTTCGATTGCCTGACGGTCGGACTGAAAATGGCGGAATTGCGCGTTGATCTTACCAGGAAGTTTGGCCTGCCCGAAGCGAGCCGCGTCGGCTATGGCGAGCGCCTTTCTGACAAGGATGTCGGTCGCCTTACCAATCTCTTCGGCATACCGGTGTCGTGACCGCTGCCGCTTGTCTATTTTCGCGCTGGAGACCCGCATGACCGCGCCTATCGCCTCGCTGCTCACCGATGAGGAACTTGAATTTCAAAGTGTCGTTCGGCGCTTTGTGGACACCGAGGTGGCGGCCCTGACGCCGGAGATGGAAGCCGCCGGAGTTTTTCCGAGAAGCCTGTTTCGTAAAATGGGCGATCTCGGCATGCTCGGCTCTTTCTTCCCCGAACGCTATGGGGGGGCCGGTGCCTCGCTCGTGACGCGTGCGATCGTCAGCGAGGAAATGGCGCGCGTGAACGCCGGTCTCGATATTTCAGTCTTCGCCGACATCGTCCTATTTGCGCGCGCGTTGAACACCCACGGGACGGAAGAGCAGAAGCAGAAATATCTCGTGCCCGTTCTTCGCGGCGACAAGATCGGGTCGATGGCGATCACTGAACCGAAGGGCGGTTCGGACGCGCTCAGCGCCCGAACCGTCGCACGAAAGGACGGCGGCGACTACATCATCAATGGTTCGAAGACTTTCATCACTAACGCGCCGATCGCCGATTACATTCTGGTCGTCGCGCGGACTAGCGGCGAATCGCGCAAAATCGACGGGGGAACTTGGTTCATCGTCGAGCGGGGAACGCCGGGGCTGGAAACAGGCAAACCCTTGCACAAGATGGGCATGAAGAGTTCGCCGACCGGTGAGGTATTCCTGACCGACGTTCGCGTGGCCGCGTCGCAAGTTCTCGGCGAAGTGGATCGTGGCTTTCACTATCTCATGGAATCGCTCGACGTCGAGCGCGTGCTTGAGGGTGCCTCAACAACAGGCATTGCACAAGCTTGTCTCAATGCAGCTTCCGCTTATGTGCAGGAGCGGCAGGTGTTCGGCAAAAAAATCGGCGAATACCAGCTCATTCAAGAAAAGATCGCGACAATGGCGGTCGGCATCGAGATGTCGCGGACCATGCTCTACCGGCTTCTGCATGCCGTAGGACGCGGCGAGAAGGTCACGCGCGAAGCTGCAATTCTCAAGCTCTATTCTTCGCAGATGGCCGTGCAGGCGTCGAACGATGCCGTCCAGATATTTGGCGGCTATGGCTACATGGAGGAATATCCGGTCGCGCGTTTCTACAGGGACGCCAAGCATCACGAGATCGGCGCCGGCACGACCGAGATCATGAAGATCATCATTTCTCGCGAAACGTTGAAAGCGCGGTCGCCGCACTAAGGCTCATTTAACCGTAGGGCACCGGACAAGCGACATGAAAGGCATTCAATCGCTTCGCGATGTTCTGTTCGCCAATCCCCGCATATCAGCGGATCGCAAGGCCATTTTGTTTGCGGGAAGATGGCGGTCTTTCCGCGAATTGCAGGAGCGAACGGCGGCCGTCGCTGCTGCATTGCGTCGCGAAGGCGTCGAACCTGGTGACCGCGTTGCGCTGCTATTGCACAATTGCCCGGAATTCATCGAAAGCTACTTTGCCGTCACGGGTAGCGGCGCGATTCTTGTGCCATTGAATTGGCGGCTCCATGCGGCGGAGCATGCAGCATTGCTCGCCGACGCAGAGCCGAAGATTCTGATCGCCGCGCTCGCCTATGAACCTACTTTCGCACGGTTGCGCGCTGAAGTACCGTCCCTGCGCCGGATTGTAGTGGTCGACGATGCCGGCAACGCCCCGGATTCTTACGAGGCCTGGATCGCCCCCGGAGGCGCCATGCCTGATGCGCCGGGGTTAATGCGAGAGACCGACGCGGCGATCCTTTACACGAGCGGCACGACCTCGCGCCCCAAGGGCGTCATCCTTACTCACGGCAATTATATCGCTGACTTCTCAAACGTTGCCTCGGTCGTTCAGCCGGACGAGCATGGTGTCAATCTGCAGGTGAGCCCGCTTTATCACGCAGCGTGTATCCACACTTTCCTCCATCTTGCGTATGGCGGTAGCACTATCCTAGTTGAAAAATTCGAGGCGGGCGAGGCGCTACGCCTGATCGAGCAGGAAAGGGCGACCTATTTGTTCGCCGCGCCGACAGCGCTTTACCAGATGATGGACCATCCGGATTTCAGGCGCAGGGATTTGTCGTCTCTCAAGGCGATTTCTTACGGCGCAGCGGGTATTTCGCGCGCACGGCTCGAAGAGGCAGCCAAGGCGTTCGGGCCGATCCTCCTGCATGCCTACGGGATGACGGAGACGACCTCCCACAGCTCGCTCTTGCAATCGGCCGATCATGCGGTCGCGCTCGGCTCGATCGGAAAAGGAGTTGGAGCGTCGGAAATCCGCGTCGTCAACGAACAGGGCGTCGAATGCCGACGGGGCGAGATCGGCGAGATTGTTATTCGCGGCCCGAATGTGATGAAAGGCTATTGGCATCGGCCGGAGGCGACGGCCGAGGCGATTCGCGGAGGATGGCTGCATTCCGGCGACCTTGCGCGCACCGACGAGGGAGGCTTCGTCTATGTCGTTGATCGCAAGAAGGACATGGTGATCAGCGGCGGCGTGAACATTTATCCGCGCGAGATCGAGGATATCATTTCGGCTCACCTGGCTGTCGCCGAATGCGCGGTCTACGGCGTCCCGGACGATTACTGGGGTGAAGCGCTGGCGGCCGTGGTTGTGCCGCGCCCCGGGATGTCAATTGATGCTAAGGACATCATCGAGTTTTGTCGCGGCAGGATCGGCGGATATAAGGTACCGAAACGCGTTCGAATCGTCGCCGAATTGCCCAAGAACGCGTCTGGCAAGATCTTGAAGACGGAACTACGTAAAAACGCCGACTAGCGACTCGGCCTGGTTTGGCGGATTTGTCCGTGACCTGCTTGCGAGAGCGAAGGGTCTGCTGGGCTTTCCTCGAGACGAGTGGGCGCTGCGGACAGGAAGGATATTCGATGCGGACAGTTGGTTCGAGCAGGGAATCGACATGGCCCGCCATTCGCAAGGCCGGCATTGAGTTACTCTATCGCCACGGGTTCGAAGCGATGAAATTGCGCGAACTCGCCAAAGAGGCGGGTCTCAAGGGGGGCGGATCACTCTACAATTATTTCGAGAGCAAAGAGGATTTCCTGTTCCGCATCATGTGCGAAATTATGGACGAAATTCTCGTCGAGCTAGAGGAAACCGTCGGTCCGGTTCAAGGCGACACCGCGCGCGTGAAGGCTTTCGTCGAGTTCCATATCAAATGGCATACGGGCCGGCGCGCAGAGACTCTCATTAGCCATATGGAAATGCGCAGTTTGTCGCCGGAGCGCTACAGATTCTATGTCGGCCTACGCAAGCGGTATGAGGCCTTCGTCATGAACCTCATCGCCGCTGGCTGCAAGCGCGGAGAGTTCTGCGTACCAGACGTGCATGTCCTGACGCAGTCCACCCTGTCAATGCTGACCAGCGTTTGCAACTGGTACCATGTTGGCGGGCGTATCAGTCAGAAACGGCTGATTGAGATACACCAGCAGATGGTTCTGGCGATGCTGCGCTCAGGTGAGCTGAATGGCGGTTAGGTCAGCCTTTCAAAGATGCATTCCGCCGTCGACGATCAACGTGACGCCGGTGATGTAGCGGGAACGTTCGGACGCAAGGAAGGCTACGGCCTCGGCGATGTCGCTGGCCTCTCCGAATCGGCGCAGCGGCACGCGCTTGCGCTGCTGCTCCCAAATCTTATTGTTGAACGTGCTCTCCATCAGCTTGGCGCCGATGCCGGCCTCGATAATTCCGGGCGCGACGACGTTGGCGCGGATTCCGAACCGCCCTTCCTCGCGGGCCACGGCGCGGCACAGCACTTCCGTTCCGGCCTTGGGTACTGCCGACAGCGCGTCACCCGGCGGATACCAGCGTGTGGCAAAGGTGCCGATGTTCACGAATACTCCGCGCTGCTGCGAGCGGAAAATCGGAAGCGCGGCTGCGACGACATTCGTGAATCCCAGCAATTCGGATTCGATCACTTCGCGCCATTGGTCGGCGGTAATCTCGGATACGAAGGGCTGCTCGATATTGACGCCGGACGCGAAAACCACCGCCTCCAGCGGTGCGAAGGCGCCGGCGACGCGATGAAACGTCGCTTCGACCGCCGTACGGTCGCGCACGTCGAGGGGCGAGCAGTCGGATCGCGCGTTTTGCGCGAGGTCACTTTTTAGAGCTGCTGCGGCGGCCGTATTCGAACGATAGGTGAAAAAGACATTTCCGAAATCCGCGGCGAGGCGGCGGCAAATTGCGCCGCC
>JBAQER010000508.1:0-14675 GCA_049286845.1 Bradyrhizobium sp. | reverse complement strand
CTCCGGGCGCACCGGCCGTGGGATCGAAAACCATGGAGGGCTTCCGGGGGCAACGGCGCGAAACCCAGGAAGGCGGCCGTACGGTGTTCACCGAGCCCGGCCGGATCATCGTTACCGATCCCGGCGGCCAGTCGTTCATCCGCCACAACGAGGTCGACCGCTTCCGTTACGGCGCGCGCGACATCCAGACGCGGCAGGTCGGCAACGAGACGCGCACCATCGTGATCCGTCCCGATGGCACGCAGATCATCACCGTGAATAGCCGCGATGGTCAGTTGCTGCGGCGAATCCGCAGGGATGCGCGGGGCCGCGAGATCATCATCATCGACAACAGCTATCGCGGCCCGCGCGGCTTCGGCGGCTTCTATGTCGACCTGCCGCCGCCGATCTTGCGCATTCCGCAGAATCGCTACATCGTCGAGGCCGACGAAGCGTCGCCGGATTTGATCTACGACACCATGATCGCACCGCCGGTGGAGCGGATCGAACGGCGCTATTCGCTCGACGAAATCCGTTACAGTGCGTCGGTGCGCCAGCGCATGCCGAGCATCGATCTCAACAGCATCAACTTCGAGACCGGATCGTGGGAGATTCCTCCCGATCAGGCGGCGAAGCTGCAGGCAATCGCGGACGGCCTCAATCGCGCTATTGCGGCCAATCCGCGCGCGGTGTTCCTGATCGAGGGTCATACCGACAAGGTGGGATCGGACGTCGACAACCTGTCGCTGTCGGACCGCCGGGCTGAATCCGCCGCCACGCTACTGACCCAGCAATTCAACGTGCCGGCGGAAAACCTGACCTCGCAGGGCTATGGCGAGCAATATCCGAAGGAAGAGACCGACGGGCCGAGCGTCATCAATCGCCGCGTCACGATCCGCAACATCACGCCATTGCTCAATGGCGGATCGGCATCGCTGCCGCCCCCGCCGCCGGGCACCGCCCCGCCGCGGTAAGGCAGGCCTTCGCCAAACCGAAATGGCCGGGAGCGATTCCGGCCATTTCTATGTCTGATCGCGAGGACGGCTTGGGCGCCGGACCAGACCACCGGACCGTGGATCACTTCGGCGAAGCAAATGAATTCCACATGCTGGCTCGATCTTCACCTCATCCCTTCATCTGCTGCGGGTCGAAAAAGAAGCGCTCCTCGATCAATTGCTCGCCGCGCCAAGTTTGCCACGCGACCTCTTCCATTGTCCGCACTTTGCCGTCCTTGCCCGTGAATTCGAATCGCCAGCGGATCGCCGACTGGTCGCCGTCGAGCAAGAGCGGCCCAAGCCTTGTGGTCTTGACGCCGGCAACGGACGCGAGCACAGCGCGTTCCCGCTCAGCCAGCGCATCGCGGCCAACCCGGGGGGAACGATCGTTCTCCTGCGTTTGAGCATCAGGCGCATAGAATTTCAGGATGGCGCCGACATGGTCGTTGGATTCGACGGTGGCGGCAAAGGCTTGCAGTGTGGCGAGCGACGGCATAATCAAATCTCCTCTAGATACCGACCAATAGTCGGCATTTACCGACTGTCGGTCGACAAGTCAATTGGCCCGGGCACGGAACTGCGCTAGACAGCAACCATGGCAACACAGGCCGAGCGGCGAGAAAAAACACAGACGGCGATCGTCAGGGCGGCGAAGCGCATTTTCGGTGAGCGTGGATTTGCCGCGACAACGATGGATGATATCGCCGCCGGCGCGCACGTCGCGAAGGGCGCGGTCTATCATCATTTCCCGACCAAGGAGGCGCTGTTCGAGGCGGTGTTCGAACAGGCCTCCCTCGAACTCGTCTCCGACCTTGACCGCATCTCGCGCGCTGAGAAGGACACGCTGGCCGCGATAGCAGCGGGAACACAGGCCTATTTCTCGGCCTGTTCAAAGGGGCCAACTGGCCAGATCATCCTGCGCGACGGACCTGCCGTGCTCGGATGGGAGCGCTGGCGCGACATCGATGCCAAGCATTTCGGCGGCAAGTTTCCGCGGGCGCTCGCCGCGGCGATGGACGCTGGCCTGATCGCGCGTCAGCCGGTCGAGCCTTTGGCGCGGCTCCTGCTCGGCGCGGTGACGGAAGCCGCAGTTGCCTGCTCGGCTGGTCAGGACATCGGCAAGGCCGGCGCCGAGTACGCGCGTGCGTTCCGCTCGCTGCTGGACGCGTTGCGGGTGAAATAGAACCGAGGCGACCGCTACAGCCCCCGCTTCTTGTTGCGCTGGCCGAGCGAGCGCAGCCGCAGGGCGATGAGCTTGATGAAGCCCGCCGCATCGCGATGGTCGTAGGCGACCGCCCCCTCCTCGAAGGTGACGGGGTCCTGATCGTACAGCGAGTATTTGCTCTCGCGTCCGACCAGGATGACGTTGCCCAGTTTCAGCCGCGCCCGCGCGGTTCAGCTCTTGTCGCTATCGAGCCTGAAGATGTCGGAGCCTTCCCTGGTCGATAGCAAGCCTGTCTCACCGTAGAGATTCAGTTTGGCCCGGGTGTCGGCGATGTCGAGGTTGCGCATTGTCAGCTGGCCGATACGGTCCGCCGGCGTGAACGCCGCATCGCCCACCTTCTCCATGCTCAGCCGCTCGGGCTGATAGGTCAGGTTGGGGCTTTCGGTGTTCAAGATCGAGTAGTCGTTGCCACGGCGCAGCTCGAGCGTCACCTCACCGGTGACTGCGCGAGCCACCCAACGCTGGGCGGTTTCGCGCAGCATTAGCGCCTGGGAATCGAACCACCGCCCTTGGTAGAGCAATCGACCAAGGCGCATGCCGCTGATCCGGTATTGCTCGATGGTGTCTTCATTGTGGATGCCCGTGATCAGGCGTTCGTAGGCGATGTGCAACAGCGCCATGCCGGGAGCTTCGTAAATTCCGCGGCTCTTTGCCTCGATGATCCGGTTCTCGATCTGGTCGCTCATGCCAAGGCCATGTCGGCCGCCGATGGCGTTGGCTTCGAGGAACAGCGCGACGGGATCGGCGAACGCCCGGCCGTTCAGCGCGACGGGCTGGCCCTCCACAAAACGCACGGCGACCTTTTCGGCCTTGACGATACAGTCGTCGCGCCAAAACGGCACACCCATTATGGGATTGACGATCTTGATGCCACTGTCCAGGTGCTCGAGATCCTTGGCCTCGTGGGTTGCACCGAGAATATTGCTGTCGGTCGAATAAGCCTTTTCGGCACTCATCTTGTAGTCGAATCCATTGGCGGTCAGGAACGCCGACATTTCCGCGCGACCGCCAAGCTCGTCGATGAACTGCTGGTCGAGCCAAGGCTTGTAGATCCTGAGGCTCGGATTGGTCAGCAGGCCGTAGCGATAGAACCGCTCGATATCGTTACCCTTGTAGGTGGAGCCGTCACCCCAGATGTTGACGCCGTCCTCCTTCATTGCTGATACCAGCATCGTGCCGGTCACGGCGCGGCCGAGGGGGGTGGTGTTGAAATACGCGATGCCGCCGGTGCTGACGTGAAAGGCGCCGGATTGGATGGCGGCAATGCCTTCGTGGACCAATTGCGTGCGGCAATCCACGAGCCGGGCTTTTTCGGCACCGAAGTCCAGGGCCTTGCGCGGAATTTCGTCGTAGTCGGCCTCGTCAGGTTGGCCGAGGTTCGCGGTATAGGCAAAGACGCGGGCGCCTTTTTGCTTCATCCACAGGAGCGCCGCGCTGGTGTCGAGGCCGCCCGAGAAAGCGATGCCGACTTTTTCCCCTTTGGGCAGGCTTTTCAAGATCGTACTCATAGAACTTCCAATCGGCTGATTTCGTTAGCGGCTTGAGTGCGCGAATATCAAATTTCGCGCCGACGGGCACGCGTTTAATGACGGCTGACGTGATGAATGTCGCTCACACCGACGGCGCCGGGCCTGTTTCGTGCCCCAACCAGCGCTGCACGAGGCGATAGGCGGGCCAGGAAAAACGCGTCAGCCCGGCGTCGATGCCCTTGTCGGTCATCCGGGTCGACGGCCAGCGGTAGATGTAGCCATGGACCAGCCAGATCACCAGGAACGTTACCAGCCCTGCCGCCGCGACGTCGGTGAAGAAGTGCCCGCCGAACGCCATCCGGAGCACGCTGGTGGTCACGCCGAACACGGTCGCCGCGGCATAGGCGAGCGGACGCCAGGCCGGCGGCGTCAGCGCCGCGGGCGCGTAGGTCCAGAACGCGGTGGCGCCTTCGCCGGAGAAGAACGAACAGTTTCGTCCGCAACTGCCACGCGGGTCCCACCACGGCACGAATTCCTGCGGGCCGTTGAATTGGGTGACCACCACTGGACGCGGCCGGCCCCAATAGCTCTTGAAAGTGAGGTTGGTGAGAACGCCGGCGGAAAGCGTCAGGGTCACGAGCAGGAAGACCACTGCCCGTCCCGATATCAGCAGCGGCTTGTCCGGCCGCGCCAGCTTCACCACCAGTGCGAGAATCGAGGGCGCCGCAAGCCCCCACGCAATCCACATCGCGCCGTCGCGTGCGAACGCCGCCAGCGTGTTGAATTTCAGCGGAAACGATTTGTTCGTCCCGTCGTAAAACAGCGCAGCCAGCTTCAAATCGAGTTCGGGATAAATCCCGAACAGCAATCCGACAAAAAGCGAAAGCGAAAGCGCGATGAAAAGTCCCAATCGGTTCATGGCGCGGGGTTTAGCCGAGGCGGCAAGGGATGAAAACCCCGTTACTGTCATTCCGGGATGGTCCGAAGGACCAGACCCGGAATCTCGAGATTCCGGGTTCGGCTCCACGAGCCGCCCCGGAATGACGGTGCCCGCTCACAACGGCGGCGGCGATTGCGGGGAGGCTGACGGCAGCGGCGGGGGCGTCAGCGGGCGCGGCGGTTCGCGCCAGGCACCGGCGTTGCGCCCGGCGATCATCCAGTAGACGAGGCCGGCGACGATCCCGGCGCCGGTCATGATTTCGAGATGCCGTCGGACGATGCCGTCGAAGCGGAGCGTCTCGGGATCGAACGGGATCAGGCCGAGATAGCAGGCCAGACCGACGATGCCGCCGCCTAACGCATAGGCCAGCACGCTCCGGATATAGAACGCCTCCGTGATCGTCACCACGACCATCGCCGGCAACAGCGCGAACCCGCTGATGAAGATGAAGCCGAAGCCGAGCACGATGTTCAGCGCATCCTGATCGATCGGCCCGTTACCGAGGTCGCTGAACTCCGGGAACAACACCGCGCCGACCACGATCATCCCCGCCACCAGGCAGGCGGCGAGGAAACCGAACAGGATGACGAACAGGCGGCCGATCAGTGCCATCGGATTCTTCTCATTGTCGATCGTCTCTTGCGGCCCTCATCCCGAGGAGCGGCCGCTGGGCCGCGTCTCGGAGGATGGCGGCCCCCTCATGGTTCGAGACGGCGCTGACGCGCCTCCTCACCATGAGGAACAGGATGCCTCAATCCGTCATCGCCATGGCGCGCAGCGCCTGGCGCTCGCGCGCCGACAGTTTCTCGGTTTCCGATTTCAGCTGGCCGCAGGCGGCGAGGATGTCGCGGCCGCGCGGCGTGCGCACCGGCGAGGAGTAGCCGGCGTTGAAGATGTATTCGGAGAATTTCTCGATCTGGTCCCAGTCCGAGCATTCGTAGCGCGTGCCCGGCCACGGATTGAACGGAATGAGATTGATCTTGGCCGGAATGCCCTTCAGCAGCTTCACCAGCAGCTTGGCGTCGTCGAGCGAATCGTTGACGCCCTTCAGCATCACATATTCGAAGGTGATGCGCCGCGCATTGGAAGAACCGGGATAGTCGCGGCAGGCCTGCAGCAGTTCGGCGATCGGATATTTCCGGTTCAGCGGCACCAGTTCGTCGCGCAACTCGTCGCGCACCGCATGCAGCGAGATCGCCAGCATGACGCCGATCTCGTCGCCGGTGCGGATGATATTCGGCACCACGCCCGAGGTCGACAGCGTGATGCGGCGGCGGGAAATGCCGATGCCTTCATTATCCGAAACGATCAGCAGCGCATCGCGAACCGCGTCGAAATTATACAGCGGCTCGCCCATGCCCATCATGACGACATTGGTGACGAGCCGGCTGCCGGTCGGAGTGTCGCGGTCGGCCCAGTCGTTGAGGCGGTCGCGCGCCACCATGATCTGACCGACGATCTCGCCCGCGGTCAGGTTACGCACCAGCCGCTGCGTGCCGGTGTGGCAGAACGAGCAATTCAGCGTGCAGCCGACTTGCGAGGAAACGCACAACGTTCCGCGGTCGGTTTCCGGAATGTAGACGCACTCGACTTCGTGGGCCTTCTCGACGCTGTCGCCGCTCGGCAGCCGCAGCAGCCACTTGCGGGTGCCGTCGTTGGAAATCTGCTCGGCGACCACCTCAGGCCGCGCCACCGTAAAATGCTGGTCGAGTGCACTGCGCATTTCCTTGGAAATGCTGGTCATCTCGTCGAAATTCTGCGCACCGCGGACATAGATCCAGTGCCAGAGCTGCTGCACCCGCATCTTGCGCTGCGCCGGGGCCACGCCGATGGCGCCGAGCCGGTCGGAGATCTCCGCGCGCGACAGGCCGACCAGCGACGGTTTGGCCGGCGGCACGTAGGTTTCCAGCGCGGTCTTTTCCAGGGGCGTGCTGGCGCCGGAACCGGCTTCGGCTGAGGTGATGGTCATGGTCTCGTTCATGGAACATCAGATAGGCCTTCCGCGACCTGCGGGAAAGGCACCAAATGCATCGATTTTGGCTTTAGAACGCGCTCAGCGCTTGCAATCCTGCGCCAGCCGGTCGAGCGCCTGGGCAAGACCCTTCAGCGGGAAGACGTCCGTGGTCTCGGTGCCCTTGGCCGACATGCCCTTTACGGTCACATCGGCCGCCTTGCGCATGGCTTCCACCATCCGCTCTTCTTCGGCGGCGTTCTTGATCCAGAGACCGTCGCCCTGGGTATACATCACGTACGAAGCGCCGCCGACTTCCAGCGTCGATTCCGAGCCCGGCTTCAGCGTATAGCCGATCATGACCGAGACTTCGTTGACGACCTTTTCCGCCGGACGCGTGGAGACGAAGGCATAGGCCGGATCGCGCGGACGATTCGGCGGGTTGGTTTTTGACGATGACGGCTTTGCCAGTGCGAAGCACACCTTCTTGCCGTTCGGCGTCGCGGTATAGGCGCCCCAAGTGCCGAACTGGCCGATCAGCGTCGGCTCCGCGCCGCCAGCAACCGCAGCAGCGGGCTTGCCCTCCGGCTTTGCGGCCGGCTTGGCCGTACCTTTGGAGGCTTTCGACGACGCGCTCTGCGCCTGCGCGGGGTGAGCTACCCCACACACCAGCACACTCGCAACAAGGGATGTCAGAATTCGCCGCACGGACATGACCGGAACTGGTTCCCTCATTATTGTGACTGGAAGATGGCCCCGACATCCCACGGACAAATGGATAGCCGGGAAATGCCTTTTTGGGAAGGCAGTTACGGGATCACCGAGCGGGCGCGTCAAGAACACCGTCGCAGCCGCGCATCTTCAGCCTTTCGACCGCGCCGCGCGCTGCTTCTCCCACTGCGCGTCGGTCCATTGCAGCAGATCCTCGGCGCCGGAACTGCGCAAGTGCGACCCGCCGTCCTGCACCACCATCTCGCCATTGATGTAGCCGGCCCGATCCGAAATCAGGAAACTCGCGAGATCGGCAAGCTCGCCATGCTCGCCGACCCGGCCGAGCGGATTTTTCGAGGCCCACCCCCCGTCGCGCCCCTCGGGCCGAAGCTGACCCGATGCACCCGGCGTCGGAAATGCGCCCGGCGCGATCGCCACCGTGCGGATGCCCTTGGGGCCCCACTCCACAGCCAGGCTCTTGGTCATCGCCAGCACGGCGGATTTCGCCATCGCGGAAGGCACCGTGAAGGCGCGGCCGGTAATGGTCGAGGTCGAGAGGATACTCAGCACCACGCCCTTGTGGGCCGTTTCGATCCAGCGCTTGCCGGCGGCGAGCGTGCAATACATCGCGCCGTGCAGGGTGGGCGCGAGGATCGCGTCGGCGGCGCGAAACGACAGATGCTCGGTCTGAGCGATGAAGGTCGCCGCGGCATTGTTGACCAGCACGTCGAGCGGCATCTCGCGCCAGACCGCATCCATCATGGCATCGACTGCGGCGCCTTCGCGGATGTCGCATCTGGCAACGCTGACCTTGCCGCCGAGGTCTGCGCGCATCTGCGCGGCCGTCTGCTCCAGCAGTTCAAGCCGGCGACCGCAGATGATCAGCTCGGCGCCAAGCTCGACGAAGCGGCGCCCCATTGCAGCCCCCAGCCCGGAACCGCCGCCGGTGACCAGTATCCGCTTTCCCTTGAGCAGGCCTTTTTCAAACATCGTTTGATTCCTCCGCCCTGTATTGTAGCCCGGCCTCAAATCCGGCAAGAAGCGTCCAGCCTTCCTTGTGCGTCCGAAACTCAGGTGTGTCCATGAAAGCCATTCTCTGCTCGCAATATTGCGGCCCCGACGATCTCGTGCTGGCCGATGTGCCCGATCCCGTCGCCGGGCCCGGCGAGGCCGTGATCGCGATCAAGTCGGCGGCGCTGAATTTCTTCGACATCCTGATGATCCAGGGCAAATACCAGATCAAGCCGCCGTTCCCGTTTTCACCGGCAGCCGAAGTCGCGGGCGTGATCGAAAGCGTCGGCGCAGGAGTCACCGACCTGAAGGTCGGTGACCGCGTGGTGGCGTCCTGCGGCCACAATGGCGCGCGCGAGAAAATCGCGCTGCCGGCCAATTCGATCGTCAAGATACCCGACAATCTCGATTTCGATCGCGCCGCCGGGATCATCATCATCTACGGCACCGCGCTGCATGCGCTGGAGGATCGCGCCAGTCCGAAGCCCGGCGAGACCCTGGCGGTGCTGGGAGCCGCCGGCGGCACCGGTCTGGCGGCATGCGAACTCGGCAAGCTGATGGGCCTGAAGGTGATCGCCTGCGCCTCGTCCGACGAGAAGCTCGAATTCGCCAAGGCGCACGGCGCCGAACTCGGGCTGAATTACGCCAAGGAGGATCTCAAGGAGGGGCTGCGGCGACTGACCGGCGGCAGGGGCGCAGACATCATCTTCGACCCCGTCGGCGGCACCTATGCCGAAGCCGCGCTGCGCTCGATCGCATGGGAAGGCCGCTTCCTGGTGATCGGCTTCGCCGCCGGCGACATTCCGAAGATGCCACTCAATCTGGCACTGTTGAAGGGCTGCGATATCCGCGGCGTGTTCTGGGGCGCATGGGCGCGACTTAATCCGGAGAAGAACCGCGCCAATCTGGAAAAGCTCGTGAAGTGGACCGCGGAAGGCAAGATCTCGTCGCATGTCGACCGCACTTTCCCGCTGGCGCAGACCGCCGACGCCCTCAAGGTGCTCGCCGGTCGCAAGGCGATGGGCAAGGTGATCCTGCATCCCTGATGCGAGGGGCTTCAAAGGCGGAGTCGTTCTCGCGCGCCGCCGCATCATCCTAATTTGTCGTCGCGCCGCTTGATCGGGCGATCCAGTTTTCCCGAGACACCCGCGATGAGCCGAGAAGCCGCAACACCGGATCCTGCTTTCGCGGGGATGATTAGGTGTGCTTCAACAATCCACAGGTTTCGGTTGCAAGAACTGGTCAAGAAATCGTCGGGTCTCGCCGCAATGAAATCAAGATATCTCCCAATTCGTGCCGGTCATGGTCGCTTTTTGGTCTGATTCAAAATGCGATTTAGAGACTCAGTAGCGGGCGCTCGGTTACTAACAATAATAGTAAAAATGCTGATGCCGGATGCCCGATGGTTGCGTTGTACGCGGAGGCATCATCATGGCGAGGAATATCGAGCTTACTTCATACGACGAGCAGGCGGTCGAGACGTTTGACGAAGATGTAAACGTGCCCGAATACATGACGTACGGGTCCGCGCCGTCGATGGCGGTGAGGGAATACTCCCCTCCCGAAGCTATGCCGCTCTTTCTCTCCAATGATGTCGCAGAACCCAAACAGCGGGGCTTCGGCAGTGGCGGCGACAGAAATCCTGATAGAGCGCCTGTTTGGCCGCACCTTTTCAAGGGAAGTATTTTGGTGGCATCCGCGGCGGGCATCGCGTTTGCGATCGCGTCGGTGGAAAATCCTCTCGCTCTGTTTTCGAACGCCAAGGCCTCGCTGATCGGCGCGGCGCCGGTTCCGTCCAGCGCCACGGCAGCATCGGCTTCGGAGCCTGTCGTTGCCGCGCGAGCGGTCGCCGTCCAACCAGCACCGGCCAGTCAACCGGCTGCCTTCATCGGCGCTTCGCCGCCGGCCGCACGGGCCGCGCCGACACGCGACGAGATCGCGCTCGCCCTGAAGGCTGCCTCCCATCAGAGCCAGCCAGAAATCCGCCAGCCTGCGGCGGTCACCGCTGCACCGCCACCGGCCCGCCGGCTCGACGCGGATGAACTCGCGACCCTGCTGAAGCGGGCAAAGAGCCTGATCGAGATCGGCGATATCGCGCCTGCGCGATTGCTGCTCGAACGCGCCGCCGATGCGCAGGAGGCCAGCGCCGCACTCTTGTTGGCCCAGACCTACGATCCGGCCGTGCTGGGAACACCGGACACGCGAAGCATCACTCCAGATCCGGCGAAAGCGCGTGAATGGTACCGGAAGGCGGCCCAGTTCGGTTCGCAGGATGCGCAGCAGCGCCTCAGTCAAATACAGAACTAGATTTCACGATAACAGGGGACACCATGCAACGCATATTTGGGATGGCGATAATTGCCATGATGATGGTTTGCGGCTTCGCCGCCCGGGCAGCCGACGATAAGGAGTTTGATCCGGCAAAGGTCAGCGAAAGCCTCAAGGCGATATTCCAGTTCGGATCGGTGGAGACAAAGAAGGCCTTGAACGCCAACACGGTGACGGTGATGTCCGGCACCATCGGCGGCACCTATGTTCAGTTCGGCGCGGACCTGGCGTCGGTGCTCGATGACGGAAACAAGCTGCGCGTGCTCTCGATCGTCGGCCGCGGCTCGGTGCAAAGCGTCGCCGATATTCTGTTCCTGCAGGGCGTCGATCTCGGAATCGTACGGTCCGACACCCTCGACTATCTCGAGAAGAAAGGCTTCGCGAAGGACATCAAGAAACAATTCACCTATGTGACCAAGCTCTACAATGAAGAGATGTATGTCATCGCGTCGAAATCGATCCGCAGTATGAAGGATCTCGAGGGCAAGACCGTCAGCGTCGACCTTCCAAACGGCGGCACCTTCATCACGGCCTCGATCGTGTTCGAACGGCTCGGAATCAAGCCGAAGTTCGCTTATATCGAGCAACGCATCTCGATGGAGAAATTGAAGGCCGGCGAGATCGACGCCGTGATCTGTGCCGGAGGCAAGCCGTATAAGTCAGTCAGCCAGTTCAAGGACGACCGGTTTCACCTTGTTCCAGTCGAATACGCCAAGCCTCTGCAGGGCGACTATCTGCCCGCCACCCTGACCGCGAAGGATTATCCCAATCTGATTGCGGATGGGGAGCAGGTCGACACAATTGCGGTTCCGGCGGTGCTGGCGGCCTATAATTGGGCGCCCAACACCGAACGCTATCGAAAGCTCGCACTGTTCGTGGATAATTTCTTCACGAAATTCCCGACCTTCCAGAAACCGCCCTTCCATCCGAAATGGAAGGAAGTTTCGCTGTCGGCTCAGCTGCCGGACTGGCAACGCTTTCCGGCCGCCAAGCAATGGCTCGACGAGCACAAGATCGAGCCCGTCGCGCGCAGCCGGTTCGATGAGTTCCTGAAGCAGAAGACGGCCGCCGGGAGGCTGCCTTCGGATCCCGAACGGGAAGCGCTGTTCAAGCAGTTCCAGGCATGGGAGGCCGAGCAGAACGCGCGGGCGCAGATCCGCACCCCGCAAAGGCAGCGCTAACGCCCGAACCCGGCAGGCCGGGGCCCGCTCAGGCCTCGGCCTCACCGGCATCGGCGCTGCCGATCCCCCGCTTCAATGCGGCACGGGCGGCATCCCGATGCTCCTGCGTGATGTGGGTCGCGACCATCCGGATCGCGGTCGCGAGCACCGCGGCGTCGTCGGTAAAGCCAAGCACCGGCAACATGTCGGGAACGAAATCGAACGGCAGGATGAAATAGGCGATCGCCCCCAATAGCGCCACCTGCACATGGCGCGGCGTCTGCCGGTCGAACGCGCAATAATAGGCCGCAAGC
The DNA here is from genome assembly GCA_049286845.1 of Bradyrhizobium sp. Taxonomy (GTDB): domain Bacteria; phylum Pseudomonadota; class Alphaproteobacteria; order Rhizobiales; family Xanthobacteraceae; genus Bradyrhizobium. The sequence continues at coordinate 2,592 of JBAQER010000508.1, read as the reverse complement.
AGTTCCTCGGCGAACGGCAGTTTGGCCACCACCCGCTTCAGCTTGATCCAGAAGCGACGCCGCACGCTTTCGCGGTCTTTTGCGAGCTCGTCGGCCGGCTCGAAGCCCACGGTGTGTTCGGATGCCATCGCTTGGGCTCTCCTGAAGCTGGCGCGGCAGATCGCCGCCGCTGGCGCGCCTAAGACTTGGGGATGCCGTGCCCCCGCTGCAAGATTGCGGGGAAGGTGTTCAGACGGCGCCGAGCTGTCTGGCGATCGCGTCCATGGCTTTGGCGAGATCGATGTCGAGGGCGGTGACGCCGCCGGCATCATGGGTTGCCAGAACCACCTCCACCGTCTTGTAGACGTTGCGCCATTCGGGGTGATGGTCGTTCTTTTCGGCCACCAGCGCGGCGCGGGCCATGAACCCGAACGCTTCGTTGAAATCCCGGAAGGTGAAGGTTCGCGCAATCGCGTCGCGGCCGGGCGCATCGGTCCACCCCGGTAGCTCCTTCAGGGCAGATTTGCGCTCCTCCGCCGACAGCCGTTCCGCCATGATCGCCTCCGTTTCACGCCAACTTTACCCTAACACCGGAAGCCGCCTTCGGGATCCCCGGGGATCCATGCCACAATAAGGCGGCAAATCCGGTGCAGAGCCAGCCGGTAACCATGACGCCGATGTAACCCCGCGCCGGCAGGAAATTTGCTACACTGATTTTCTAACCGCATTGGCAACATGAATTTGAACGTCAAACGATTGTTTGCGAGATCGATGACCGGTGGAATCGACCTGATCGGGCCGCCGGTGCCGCCGTCGCCCCGTTCGGTAAAGCGGAGGATCATGTTCGTCACGCTGGCGGGGATCCTCGCCGCCGTCGGCACGGTCGCGGGTACTTACTATTATGCGATGCGCCCGGTGACCCTGCGGATCGCGGTCGGTCCGGCCAACAGCGACGACGTCAAGGTGGTGCAGACGCTGACGCAAGCCTTCATCCAGGCGCGCAGTCAGGTCCGCTTGCGCCCGATGCAGACCGATGGCGCGATCGCGAGCGCGCAAGCGCTGGCAGACGGCAAGGCCGATCTCGCCATCGTCAGAGGCGATCTCGACGTGCCTAAAAATGCCCAGGCCGTGGCGACGCTGCGCAAGAACGTCGCGGTGCTATGGGTGCCGCCAGCGGCGAAAGTCAGAGGCAAGAAGGCCGCGCCGAAGATCACGAAGATAGTCCAGCTCTCCGGACGCCGGATCGGCGTGGTCGGCCGCACCCAGGCCAATGTCAATTTGCTCAAGGTGATCCTGAAGCAATACGGCGTCGATCCGAACAAGGTCGAGATCGTCCCGTTTCCGGCCCATGAAGCCGCGGACGCCATCCGTAACCAGAGGGCAGATGCCTATCTCGCCGCCGGGCCGGTCAACAGCAAGATCACCGCGGACGCGATCGCGGCCTCGACGCGCGATGGCGGGATTCCGACCTTTCTCGCGATCGATTCGGCCGAGGCGATTGCGCAGAACCATCCGGTTTACGAGGCCTCCGAAATACCCTCCGGCACCTACGGCGGCTCGCCCGCCAGGCCCGAGGAAGAAGTCAAGACGATCCGCTTCTCCCACCACATCGTGGCGCGGAAGGGCGTCTCGGAATCGACGATCGCTACCTTCACCCGGCAGTTGTTTGCGGTACGCCAGACCCTGAAGACGGATTTCCCGCTGGCGGCGCAGATCGAGACCCCGGATACCGACAAGGATGCCGTACTCCCCGCGCATCCCGGTGCTGCCGCCTATGTCGACGGCGAAGAGAAGACCTTCCTCGATCGCTACAGCGATTTCATCTGGTGGGGGTTGATGGCGCTTTCCGCCATGGGATCGGCCGGCGCGTGGTTCGCCGGCTACCTGAAGAAGGACGAGCGCAGCAACAACAGCTCGTTGCGCGAGCGTCTGCTGGACATGATTGCGGCCGCGCGCCACAGCGATTCCACCGAAGAACTCGACCGGATGCAGGCCGAGGCGGACAATATCCTGCGCGATACGCTGCGCTGTTTCGAGCACGGCGCCATCGAGGAAGGAGCGTTGACCGCCTTCAATATCGCGCTCGATCAGTTCCACAACGCGGTAGCCGACCGCAGGGCGTTGCTGATGAGCATGCCACAAAGCCTGCAGCGGGCGGGCGCGCAGTTCCGCGCGACCGGCACGCTTTAAGCGCTTGATCATCGAGCCGTCACATAATCTTCCTGCCCCTGTCAGCGCTAACCGGGCATCCTGCTGGCCGGATTGAGGAGGCGTGCATGACGACTGAGATTCCCCGCAAGATTCTTCGCGGGATTTCCCGCCGGCTTTTTCTTTCCGGCGCCGCAGCGACGGGCGCCGGTGCGCTCGGCACCATCGCGATGCCCTATCTCAGCCGCGCCGCCGACCGGCCGCAAATTACCCATGGCGTACAATCCGGCGACGTCGGCATCGATGGCGGCGTGGTGTGGTCGCGCGCCGACCGGCCGTCGCAAATGATGGTGGAAGTTTCGACCACCGAATCGTTTGGCCACGCGAGGGCGTTGCCGCCGATCGCAGCGCTGCCCGAGAGCGACTTCACCGCAAAAATGCTGCTGGAAAATCTGCCCGCCGGGC
>JBAQER010000507.1:0-2112 GCA_049286845.1 Bradyrhizobium sp. | reverse complement strand
GAATGTATACAAATGAATTGAACGGCACAATCGGCCGCCAGACAAGCCGGATCGGCGAGATGACCAACTTCAACCGGGAAAGCGTCCTCAGCGTCCATCACTGGACCGATACGCTGTTCAGCTTCACCACCACCCGCGACCCCTCGTTCCGTTTCCGCAACGGCGAGTTCACCATGATCGGCTTGAAGGTCGGCGAGAAGCCGCTGTTGCGCGCCTACAGCGTCGCCAGCGCCAATTACGAAGACCGGCTCGAATTCTTTTCGATCAAGGTGCCCGACGGCCCGCTGACCTCGCGGCTCCAGCATCTGAAGGAGGGCGACCAGGTCATCGTCAGCCGCAAGGCCACCGGCACGCTGGTGATCGACAACCTCGAAGACGGCCGCAATCTCTATCTGATCGGCACCGGCACCGGCTTGGCGCCGTTCCTCAGCGTGATCAAGGATCCCGAGACCTATGAGCGCTTCGAGAAGGTGGTGCTGCTGCATGGCTGCCGCCGCGTCGCCGAACTTGCCTATGGCGAGATGATCACCGAAAAGCTGCCGAATGATGAGCTGATCGGCGAACTCGTCCGCAACCAGCTGATCTATTATCCGACCGTGACGCGCGACCCGTTCCGCAACCGCGGCCGGATCACCGACCTGATCAATTCAGGCAAGCTGTTCAGCGACATCGGGCTGGCCTCGCTCGAGCCCGGACGCGACCGCGTCATGATCTGCGGCAGCCCGGCGCTGGTTCACGACACCCGCGCGCTGCTGTCGGGCAAAGGCTTTGTCGAAGGCAATCACGGCGAGCCCGGCCAGTTCGTGGTCGAGAAGGCTTTTGCGGAACGGTAGTACCGGCCGCCTCACCCCTTCCTCTTTTCCGACAGCTTGTAAATCTCCAGCGCGTCGGCATCCGCGCCGCGCGCGGCTTTTGCCAGCCTGAACAATTGCGCGGCCAGTGCCGCCATCGGCACCGGCGTCGAGGTGTCGTGCGCCACGTCGACCACCGTATCGAGATCTTTCAGCATCGTGGCGATGTGGCCGAGCGGCGGCTGCCCTGCGCCATGCGCGGCACGAACAGTTGCAAGGGAATCGAATCGGCGAAGCCGCCGGCGAGCGCTTCCGGCAGCCTGACGGCGTCGATCCCGGCGTTGGTGGCGAGCCGCGTTGCCTCCGCCAGCCCCGCCATTGCGCAGCCGACGATCACCTGGTTGCAGAGTTTTGTCGTTTGGCCCGCGCCGGTCGGACCCATATGCGTGAACCGGCGCGCCATCGCCAGCACATAGGGCCGCGCCCGCTCGATGTCGGCGGCATCGCCGCCGGCCATCACCGCGAGCGAGCCTTCCTCGGCGCCCTTGGTGCCGCCCGAGACCGGCGCGTCGATCCACCCCATGCCGGTCGCCGTCTTCAGCCGCGCCGCGATCGAGCGCGCCGCGTCGGGACGGATCGAGGAGAAATCGACGACCAGCTTTCCGGAGCCCTTCGCCGCGGCAAGGACCTTTCCAAGTCCGGCTGACGCTACCTGCAGGGTCCGCTCTGTCAAGCTTATCGCACGCCGGTTTCTTGCAAAAGCTTTAAGTTTAAAATATACGAAAGTGTCGATGCCGATGAACCGTTCAGGGAGGCCGCGCATGTCCGGATTGCCGAATTCCTCGCATGCGCTGGTCACCGGTGGCGGGCGAGGCATCGGCCGCGAGATCGCCTCCGCGCTCGTACGCGCCGGGGCAACCGTCACGGTGCTCGGCCGCAATCGCGCAGTTCTGGATGAGGCCGTTGCCGCCGGTGCTGCGCATTTTGCAGGCGTCGCCGATGTCGCGGATCAGGCGGCCCTCAGCGCCGCGATTGCGCAAGCTGCCGGCCGCCAGCCGATCGATATCCTGATTGCCAATGCTGGCAGCGCTGAATCCGCCCCGTTCGGAAAATCCGACGCGGCGCTGTTTCGGCGGATGATGGACGTCAATTTCATGGGCGTGGTTCACACCGTTCAGGCCGCGTTGCCGTCGATGAAGGGCCGCAGCTATGGCCGCATTGTCGCCGTCGCCTCGACCGCCGGTCTGAAGGGCTACGCCTATGTCAGCGCCTACAGCGCGGCAAAACACGCGGTGGTCGGGCTGGTGCGCTCGCTGGCGCT
>JBAQER010000506.1:0-3229 GCA_049286845.1 Bradyrhizobium sp. | reverse complement strand
GGATTCCACAGGGTGGCCTTGGGATTGGATGGATCGGGCGCGAGCGAAGCGACCGATCGGGTCAGGATGATCCGCTTTCGCTGCGGCGAGTTCGGCTGATCCTCGAAGGAATTGCGCCCATGCACGATCAGGTCGGCATGATCGAGGGCCGCGGTGAAGAACCGCTTGTCGCCCTCGAACTTCAGTTCGTCCGGCATCATGCGATCGGCGTTCGCCAGCATGCCGTCGGCGGACACGATGACGTAGCCGTCGATGCGCAGCACCGGCATATGCGTCGTCGCGCGGCTTGCGCTATTCCGAGATCGTCTGCACCACGCTGTTGAGCGGGCGGTTGCTCACGGTCGGCAGCTTCATGTCCTTGATGACGCTCTCGTCAAACTCCGCGATGGTCTGCACCGGCGCCTTGGCCCTCATCTGCACGACCTTGTATCCGCCGGCCTTCAGTTTGCGCAGCAGCTCGGGCAGGGCTTCGGCGGTGTGCTTCTGGAAGTCGTGCATCAGGATGATGCCCTTGCCCAGCTTGTCGACCTTCTTCATCACGCTGTCGATGATGGTTTGGGCCGTCCTCGCCTTGAAGTCGAACGAGTCGAGATCGCAGGAGAAGATCCCGATGTTGCGCTCGCCGAGATAGGTCACCATAACCGGCGGGTGTTGCAGCGCCGGGAAGCGGAAGAACGGCGCGGGCGCGGCGCCGAGCGCCCATTTCACCGCGCTGAAACCCTTTTCGACTTCTTCCTTGGCCTGTGCCTCGGTCATCTTCTTGTTGTTGAGGTTGGCGTGCGACCAGGTATGCGATCCGATCGTGTGCCCGGCGGCGGCCACCTGCTTCAGGATCTCTGGATAATAGCTCGCGTGCTTGCCGATCGGGAAGAAGATGGCCTTGGTGCATTCCTGGGCCAGCGTCTTCAGCACCGAGGGCGTATTGACCGGCCACGGGCCGTCGTCGAACGTCAGCACCACTTCCTTGTCGCGCAGGAAATCGAGCTGCTTGAAATGCTCGAAGCCGAAACCGGGTCCGCCGGTTGTGTCGATTTCCACCACGCGGGCGACGCCCAGCGCGTCAGGGTTGGCGCATGCGGCTTTCGCGGAAGCGGGCGCCGGGGCCGGCGCGGGAGCAGGGGCCGGTGCAGCGGCCGGGGTGGCCTGGGGTGCGGCCGCGCTCTTGGCGCCGGTGGTGGCTTGCGACCATGCTGCGCCCGTTGCACACAGCGAAACCGCGCCTGCAAAGATCAAACCTGCCGCAATACGCATTGGATATCCCTCGAATTGATCCCATGCCCGGGCACTTGCGCTCGCCCGAGCCGTTTCCCGCCCCTGATCACAGTAGCCTAGTTGGACCTGCGCCGCCACGGCAACGGCTTTTATCCCCTGTGGCCGATTTGTCGGCCAGTCCGGTTAATTGCGGGGAGAGCCCTTGAGCTCAGGAGGCCGCGAGCGCCCGCGCAATGGCGGTTCTTATTCGCGTGTCGGTCGGTTCGACGCTCTCTGGAATGACCTCCGCGATATAGCCGTCGCGGCCAATCAGATACTTGTGGAAGTTCCAGCGTGGGACATCCTTCGGGCGCGCGTCGGCGGCCCATTTGTAGAAGGGATGCGCATTGGCCCCCCTGACGACGGCTTTTGCCGCAATGGGAAAGGTAACTCCATAGTGCTGCTGTGCGGTGTTCGCGATCTCCGTGGTGCCGCCGGGCTCCTGGCCGCCGAAATCGTTCGAGGGAACGCCCAGAATGATCAGGCCGCGGCCCTGGAACTCGGTCCACAGCTCCTGCAGGCCGGCATATTGCGGGGTGAAGCCACAGAGCGAGGCCGTGTTGACGACCAGAATCGGCCGGCCGGCATAGTCGGCGAGCCTGATATCGCCGCCCGCGAGCGCGGGAAACGAGAATGCGTAGGCGGTGATTCGGCTGATCGGGGCCTGTGCGAGCGCGTGCCGTGTCGAGGCCGGACTCGCGACCGCGGCCAGCGCCGCCACGAGAATGGTCCTGCGGTCGAGCATGGTCATCCCTCTCAGGCACGATCCGGTTCGAGCCACGATAGCGCAACCGGAAAGTCGCCGCCTTTCAACAAGGCGTTATGGCCGGGCCGGCGGGGCGGGGCACCACGGCAGCTGCAGCAGTGGGGTGTAATACGGTCGCCACTGGCAGATCGGCTCCGGCCCCCTGCGCATGAAGGCGTATTTGATCGGTTCGGCCTGGCCGACGGCGATATGCAGTCCGAACAGGACCGCGCCGATTGCATAAGTCCATTTGCGAAAGCGCAGATCGCGCAAGGAATCCAGCAGGATCGCGCCCGAGAGGATGATCAGGGGATCGGTGAAGATGAAATATTCGGATTTCAGACCGCGCCGCACGCCGAGCGCGTCGATTCCGATCGCCGCCAGCAGCAGCGCAAGCGCCTGGATCGCAACCAGCCTCTCGCCGCGACGCCAGGCGAAGGCAATGCCGGGCACGATCAGCCAGGTGAGGAACACCGTCGGACGCGGCGAGGAGTGCAGCACGAAAGTGTAGCGCGCCAGTACCGACGCAGTTCCCTCGAGCAGCAGCCGCAGAATTCCGAAAAGGCTTGATCCGCTGGCGGCATCTGACGTGGCCGCATCGGCAAAGGTCAGCATCTTCTCCAGCGGATTGATCACCGCGATCACATTGGCGGCGTTGTATTGGAGGTCGAGCGCGAGCAGCGTGACCAGGGCGCCGGTTGCCATTGCAAGCATCGACGCCAGCGTTTCGGCCGCGCTGATCCGCCAGATCGCGGCGTAGGCGATCATGCAGCCGGCGATCAGCATCGACAGCGCCGCCTGATAGATGCCATATCGGCCCAGCAACAGCGGCCGGAATTGCGCGGCCTCGAGCAAGGCGCGGTCGAAGCCGGTCGCGATCAACGGCCACGCCGCCCATGCCGCCGCAAGCGCTGCGATCGCCGCGACAACCGTCGCCAGCCAGGCCGATGGCGTATTGTTCCAGAATGCGACGCTCGCACTGTCGCGGCTTCCGAACGGCAGCACCAATAGCGGCAGCACGCCGATCAGCAGGATGACCTGCACCTTGTTCTCGAGACCGAGCACGCACAACCCGGCGGCCAGCGCCATCCAGAGCGGGCGCGCGATGCTGGCGCTGCGCCCGATCGCGATCAGGATCAGAAGCGCAAAGATGACCGGGCACGCCGCCACCAGTTCGCTGCGCAGGATGCGCGAATGCACCGCGATGCCGCCGGAGAATGCGAAGGCCAGCGT
>JBAQER010000505.1:0-11655 GCA_049286845.1 Bradyrhizobium sp. | reverse complement strand
GCCAAGGGCCGCTCTATCAAGGCCTTCGACCAATGCAAGCCGGCGTTGGCCGGTTGAACCCGTGAGGAATCCAGCGCAAGGCCGCCGAAACCGGATGCGCGTCCCAGTCATGAATGCTCGTGTCCCGTTTCATCTCCTCTTCGCAGCGCTGTTTGCCGGCTCTGCGGCCGATCGCGCCGGCGCGAGCATCGCGGTCCGGATCCAGCTTTCGCAGCAAATCATGAACGTGGCGGTCGATGGTGCTGCCTTTGCCACCTGGCCGGTGTCGACGGCCAGACGCGGCTATCGGACGCCGCCCGGCAGCTACCAGCCCTATTCGCTGCAGAGGATGCATTACTCCAGGCTCTACGACTACACGCCGATGCCGTATTCGATCTTCTTTCGCGGCGGCTACGCCATCCACGGCACCACCGAAATTCGCAACCTCGGACGCGCGGTGTCCCACGGTTGCATCCGGCTCAGCCCCGAAAATGCACGATCGCTTTTCGGTCTGGTGCAGAGCCACGGGCCAAGGAACACGACCATCGAGATCGTCGAGTAAGACGACGGTCGCCAACCCGCGCGCCGATTCCTTTGAGGGAGATCAAAGCCGCCCGTAACCTCAGGCCTATCGTTTTTTACTTCAAACGCCGGAGCCCCAACCGGCGAGCTCTGGCTCCAACTCCAAGGAGTGTTTGTCATGGCAGAAGCTGCAACAAAATTACCCATCAAGACCGAAGCTGGCCCGGCTGCACCGGCCACCAAGCCCGCGGACTGGCAGCCCTTTGAAGCGCTGCGCAATCAGGTCGACCGGCTGTTTCACGATTTCCAGACCGGCTTCATGCGGGCCCCGTTGTTCCGCCCGCTGCCCGACATAGAATCGTTCTGGCGCCGCGACCTCGGCTTCAATGTCACGCCGGCGATCGACATCGTCGAAAAGGACAAGGCGTTCGAGGTGACGGCCGAACTGCCGGGGCTCGACGTCAAGGACATCGACATCCAGCTCGCTGACGGCGTGCTGACGATCAAGGGTGAGAAGCAGGAGCAGAAGGAAGAGAAGACCAAGGACCGCTACGTCTCCGAGCGCCGCTACGGTTCCTTCCGCCGCTCGCTGCAGGTGCCCGGCAGCGTCGACGTTGGCAAGATCGAGGCGAGTTACAAGAGCGGGGTCCTGACGGTGATGCTGCCGAAGTCGCCGGACGCGCAAAACAACCAGAAGAAGATTCCCGTAACCTCGAAATAGATACACCATCTGCCTCGCCGCATCACGATGCTGACCGGCGAGGCCGCACGTCATTCTGACGACATACACGCACCGAGAGGCAGCGAATGGCCCACAAGCAAATCCTGTTTCATTCCGCGGCCCGCGAGAAGGTGTTGCGGGGAGCCACGCTCCTCGCCGACGCGGTGCGGGTCACGCTGGGGCCGAAATCGAAATCGGTCTTGATTCAGAAGAGCTGGGGCGCGCCGATCGTGTGCAACGACGGCGTCACCATCGCCAAGGAGATCGATCTCAAAGATCCCGAGGAAAATCTCGGCGCCCAGATACTTCGTCAGGCGGCGGAGAGGACCGGCGACGTGGTCGGTGACGGCACCAGCACCTCGACCATCCTCGCGCACGCCATCCTTGCCGACGGTGTGCGCAATGTCGTCGCGGGCGCTAGCGCCATCGACCTCAAGCGCGGGCTGGACCGCGCCGCCCGCGTTGCGATCGAGGCGTTGCGCGCCATGTCTCGCCCGGTGAAGACGAAAGCGGAGAAGGCGCAGGTCGCAACTTTGTCGGCCCACAATGATCCGGCAATCGGCGATCTTGTTGCCGACGCCATCGAAAAGGTCGGCGGCGACGGCGTGATCTCGGTCGAGGAATCCAAGACCACGGAGACCACGCTGGACGTCGTCGAAGGCATGAAGTTCGATCGCGGCTTCATTTCGCCCTACTTCGTCACCGACGCGGAGCGCATGGAAGCCGTGCTTGAGGATCCGTACGTTCTGCTGTGCGATCACAAGATCGGAGCGCTGCGCGACCTGATTCCGGTGCTCGAGCAGGTCGCCAAGTCCGGCCGCCCATTGTTGATCGTGGCCGAGGACATCGAGGGTGAGGCGCTGGCGACGTTGATCGTCAACCGGCTCAGGGGCGTTCTCAAGGGCTGCGCGGTCAAGGCGCCCGGTTTCGGAGACCGGCGCAAGGCGATGCTGGAAGACATCGCGATCCTGACCGGCGCACAGGTGATCTCCGAGGAAATCGGCCTAAAGCTCGAAAACGCGACCCTGCAGCAGCTCGGCCGTGCGGCGCGCGTGGTCGCGGACAAGGAAAACACCACCCTGATCGGCAGCGGCGGCGATCGCGCCCGGATCGACGGCCGGATTGCGCAAATCCGGCGCGAAATCGAAAAGACCACCAGCGACTATGACCGCGAGAAGCTCGAGGAGCGGCTCGCCAAACTGGCCGGCGGTGTCGCGGTGATCCGCGTCGGTGCGCCGACGGAAGCCGAGATGAAGGCCAAGAAGGAGGCGCTCGATGACGCCATCAGTTCCACCAAGGCCGCGGTGGCCGAAGGCATCGTGCCGGGCGGCGGCCTTGCGCTGCTCAAATGCATTGAAGCGGTCACCCGGGAAGAAGCCGCTTGCGAAGGCGACGAAAGGACCGGGGTCCAGATCCTGAAGCGGGCGCTCGAGGCCCCTGCTCGCCAGATCGCGGTGAATTCCGCCGTCGACGGCGGCGTGGTGGTAGCGCGGATGCTGGGCGGCCAGGGCAATTTCGGCTTCGATGCCGCGCGCAAGGAGTACGTCGACCTGGTCGAGGCCGGCATCGTCGATCCCGCCAAGGTGGTACGTACCGCGCTGGAAAACGCAGTTTCCGTCGCAAGCGTGTTGCTGCTCACGGAAGCGACGATGACGGAGATTCCGGAACCGAAGCGCGAGCGGCCGGCCGAGCCGGAAATGGCGATGTGATCGGCGGGCACGATGCCGCGCAACAGGACGCGCGCGAGCGCCATCGTCTCAGCCGCCGTCATCGCGTCGGCGGCCCTGCCCGCCCATGCCGTAACCCCTGAAGAAGCCTTCAAGGCGGGTTGCGGCGGCTGTCATGGCTCGGACAAGAAGATCCTTCGCGAAATCCCGACGGGCCCGGATGAGGTCCGGCGTGCCTGGATTCTGAAATTCATGGCTGGCCACCCCAATGAAATGGATTCGGTCAAACCTCAAATCGTCGAATATCTCGTGGAGAAGAGCGCGACTGTGAAGAGCTGGTGGCAATTCTGGTGAGTTGCAGGGCGGCGACGCGGCCAAGCCGCCGAACACGCATAGCCCGCCACCTTGTTTGATCCAGCGCAACGACGCGGTACCGGAATCGACTCATCTTGTAGTTGCGGATGTTCCCTTCCCTGGACAATGCCGCTCAACTTCCGGATGCTCCCGAGTTCTGCTCGGGGGCATCTTTTTTTCCGGGCCGATGCCTTAGCCGGGCCTCTTGAGGGGCGATCAGCGCGCAGCCGCGTTTTCGGGCCGAGGCGCTCGGCTCCGCACCCACCGACCGGCCGCTATTGTTGTTCCAGCACAATCCGCCGTGCGACAGCGGCCTGCGCTACATGGAACCATCAAGCTCGCCAACGGTGAGGCCGATGGGACTCATCGCCCGCACGCGAAGGCCCGATTACATATTCATGGGTCATCTGCGCCGGCCGATCGCCGGAACCTGGCGTGGCATACCGTTCCATTACTGTTCCATGCGTGCACGACCCATCAGGTCGCGACAACGCGGGCGTTGAAGATTTTATTCGCGGAGAACAACGCCAGAACGCCAGAACCGCGGGTCAGAATCAGTGCCGAAAGGTCAGAATCGCAGTGAGGGGAATCAATAGGTTAGCTTGGTCGGGGCAGCTGGATTCGAACCAACGACCTGCAGTACCCAAAACTGCCGCGCTACCAGGCTGCGCTATACCCCGAATGCTTGGGAAACCATGTCGTTACACGCTTCAGGCGCTGCCAGCAAGGCGGCTTGCGGCGGCCTCAGCGGCGATTGAACAGGGGATGGGCGACCTTGTCGCCGGGCGCGATGCCGTATTTTTGCGCCGTGCCGGCGATCACCTCCAGCACTCCCTTGGCGAGCCCGCCCGACGAGATGATCCTGGTTGATTCCGGTTCGGTATTCTCGGCAATGCGCAGGATCCGGCCGTCGGCGCGAATGAAGATCATGTCGAGCGGGATGTAGGTGTTCTTCATCCACATCGATATCTGCTGCTCCGGCGAGAAGACGAACAGCATCCCCTTCCCGTCCGGCAATTCCCTGCGGTACATCAGGCCGGTTTGCTTCTCCTCGTCGGTCGTCGCCATCTCGACCGAGAACACATGCACGCCGCTCTTGGTGACGATCTCGAGCGGCTGGATGCTCGCTGCATGCGCGCCGAAACCGGCCAGAGCGCAAAACGCGAGCGCCGCGGCCAAAGGCCAGAGCCATGTGCCGATGCGACGCCGGGCCACGCTTGAATCAGAACTCATCGAAAACGCTCACTGAAAGCCCAAGAGAAACTTCAAGAGAAACTTCAAGAGAAACTCGAAGAGAAACTTGAAGAGGATCTGAGCGAATCCTAGCCCAAGGATCGTGGCAAACACCAGACCTTCGGAACAGCGCGCGCCGGCATTTTCGATTACCGGCTAACGCTTCCGTGAGGTGGCGTGCGATCAGTGGGAGGAGAGCCCGGGCGAGCCGGTTTCCGGCTGGATTTCGGCGGCCATCATGCCCTTGGATCCGGGCCCGAACCGCACCAGCACGTACTGGCCGGGGCGCAGCTCGGTCATCCCGAAGCGACGCAGGGTTTCCATATGCACGAAGATGTCCGGCGTGCCCTCGCCGCAGGTCAGGAAGCCGAATCCGCGCAGCCGGTTGAACCATTTGACCTGCGCCCGCTCCAGCCCGCTGGTCGGGGTGACGCTGACATGGGTCCGCGGCGGCAGCATCTGCGCCGGGTGGATGGCAGTGGACTCATCCATCGAGAGAATCCGGAACGCCTGATAGCCTTTTTGGCGCTGCACGCATTCGCAGACGATCCGGGCGCCCTCATAGGCGGTCTGAAAGCCGTCGCGCCTGAGCACGGTAACGTGCAGAAGCACATCCGGCCAGCCATTGTCGGGCACGATGAAGCCGTAGCCCTTTGAGGCATCGAACCATTTGATGACGCCGGAGATTTCCACCAGATTGGCGGCGGCATCGCCGAGCCCCGACAGGGCGTCCACGGCCGGGTCGCGCCCGGCATTAGCTGCAAACTCGCCATGCCCAAGCCGATCCGAACCTGTCCCGGCTGACGCCGGTCCCCCGAGCTTCTTGGACTCAAAACCGTCCGACCCCATGACCCCGGACCCCACCCATCATCGACGACCCCGTCACCGCTGCGACGCCGCCGGAACACGCGCCCATCAATGACAATTCATGATGACGCCACGCGAATCTCTCGAATCAAAAGATAACACTCCCGCTTGCGGCGCATAGATAAAAAACAAATTCATGTGGAACTATGAACAGCCTTGCGCGGCTGCGAATCAATCGGGCCTCAATTGCCCACGAATGGCCCCAACGTTTCCCCGATGTCGTGCCTGATCACGAGATCGGCAATGTCGTCCTGTTCAGTGGGCTCGTTGTTGATGATCACCAGCCGGGCGCCGCAGTTCTTGGCGATCATCGGAAAGCCGGCAGCCGGCCACACCACCAGCGACGATCCGATCGCGATGAACAGGTCGCAATGCTGGGCAAGCTCGGTGGCGCGCCGCATCGCATCTTCCGGCATCGCCTGCCCGAAGGAGATGGTGGCGGTCTTGACCGGCTCGTCGCAATCGGCGCAATCCGGCGCGCCGCCGGTCTCCTCGAAACGCAGCTTCGCCCACGCCAGGTCGTAGGCTTTCCCGCAGCCGATGCAGCGGGCATAGGTGGTATTGCCGTGGAGTTCGATCACGTGCTCGTCGGCGAAGCCGGACATCTGATGCAGGTTATCGATGTTCTGGGTGACGATGGCAGGGATCTTGCCGGCCCGGTAAAGCGAAGCGAGCGCGCGGTGGCCACGGCCTGGTCTTGCCGCGGCAAAGGTCGGTTCCATCGCGAAGCGCCGCCGCCACGCCTCGTCGCGGGCGTCCGGACTGGCGACGAATTCGTCGAACGGGATCGGACGGTTTCTGGTCCACAGTCCGCCCGGCGAACGGAAATCCGGAATGCCGCATTCGGTGGAAATGCCGGCGCCGGTGAAGGGAACGATGGTTGAGGCCTCGGCGATCATGTCGCCGAGCTGTTCCACGCCGCTGCGAAGATCCTTGGCGATCATGGGCAAATATCCGAGAAACTGGCCGCGCTGATGATAGCACGGCCGGTCGGATTGCTAAGTCGAGCGCAGGACCGGCGCGCTTGTTCAGGCTGCCTTGGCAACCGGCTCCTTGGCCACGTCGGCCTTCTGCTCGTCGCTCTTTTTGGCCTTGGCCACCGGGGCCGCCTGGGATTTCCTCGCAAGCTTGTCGTATTGCGACAGCTTTTCCAGTTCGGCTTCGAGCTCGGCCCGCCGCGCCGCGACCTTTTCCATCAATTTGTCGGTTGCGCTCTCGCGCAGGGCGGCGAGTTCTTCGATGCTCAGCAAGTCCAGATCGCTTTTTGCCATGGCGGGCCTCCCGTTTGTTTTTGGCTACCGGGAAGGCGCGGATGTCACAAGCGCGGCCACGGTCTTATCCACCACGAACGTGGAACGTCCCCAATTTCGTTGACGTCTTCATTGCCTTGCTGCGTTGCCGTTGGTCGAGCCCGATTGCGTCGGCTGACTTCACTTTGCCCGAGGGCCATCACAATCCCGCAACGTCTCGTCCCAATTCGCGCCCCAATCTCGAACCCCAATAGGCACGGGACAAGAATCAAAAGGGATGGGCATGACCGAGCAGCTGAGCCACGCCGCGCGCGAACGGGAAGAAATCACAGGCCGCCTCGCGCACTTCAAAGCCACGCAGCAAAAATTCCAGCACGAGCGCGAAGAGTATTACGCCACCACGCTCGGGAATGCGTGGAGCGGATTTGGGCGAACGGTTCGCAGCGAATTCGAAGATCCGCCGTTCTGGTCGTAGGAAACGCAGGTTGCGCTCAACAGTCGCGATACCGAGACGCACATCGTAGCCCGGCTTAGCCAATGCGGCGCGCGAACGCGCGCCCGATGACTGGCTCCGCTACATCCGGGAGTTGAGGTGACACCGGTCCGGATCTGGCTTCGCTCATCCGGACTACAGTCGCGTTGCGGGCCCCGCCCGATTGAGCATTATTTGCCGAGGATCTCGCGTGCCCGGAGCTCGGGCTCGGGTTGGAAACGCCCAAGCGAGAAATGGCCGTGGCGAATCCGCTTCAGCGCCGCCTGAAGGCTGAAGGCGATCAGCACTTCATGGTGCCGCAAGCCCTTGCCGCCCTTCACGAGACCCAAATCCCGTATCAGGCAGTAGCGACCGCTGCTCATGCGCGCGAGCCGGCAATTCCTCAATCCGAACATGCTGCGAGCATGCATTGCCCTGCGATTCCGTCAATTCTTGACACGAATCGATTCCGTTTTGTTCACGGAAGAACGAACAGGGGACACGTTTTCGCACTCAGACACATCTTAACAAAGTGAAACTCTTTCGCGGGCGATACGCATCCGGCGCTGCGCTGGTCGTCATTGTCGGTTGGGCGGCCTGGAAAGCGGTGATGCAAAAGCTGATGTCAGAGTTCCTGCGTGATCCGGCGCACATCCGAATATCGATTCACAAGAATACCATGAACTATGGCCGCTTGGGATACGTCCCATAGGCGTAACCGGTGCATTGCACCTCACATGGAGAACAAAAATGCTTCGCAAGATTTCATTCGCTGTCGCCACCGCTATCGCGCTCAGTGCTGCCGCTATGTCTCCTGCTTCGGCTGGTGGAGGGCATGGCCACGGCGGGCATGGCATGCACGGTGGCCATCATGGTCATGGCGGGCATCACGGTCACGGCCATCATCGCTTCTTCGGCAGCTCGGCCTTCTACATCGGCGGCGACTGCTACAGGTACGTTCAGACCCGGCGCGGCCTGCGCCTCGTGAACGTCTGCGCTTTCTGAGAGATCGAAGAAAATGCCCCGGCCGGTGTGAACGGCCGGGGCATTCTTCTGCGCTATGCACTGTCGGGCCGAAGCCCTCGGCGGCGGCGCGGATTTTGCGGAATGAGGAGACGAAGGACGAAGCGGGGTTCTCTTTTGAATGGATTGCCTGCATAGTGCTGCATGGCAAAAGCAAAAGTGACCTTCAAGATCATCCGAAACGCCGAGGACGACTGGAACATCCTGGCGGAATATCCGGGCGCCGAGCCCCGTCACATCACCGGCCTGACAAGCAAGGCCGACGCCGACGACTGGATGAACGGAGACCGCCGCATCGGATGGCTGCGCTCCCAGGGTTACGCGAAGTAATTCCGCGACGCCGCCCTCGGTAGCGGTTGTTCGGCCATGGCTACCGCTGTCCAAACACGGGTTTGAACGGGCACGGTGCTCGTGGCCGTGATCCAGCGCCCCTTAGTGACCAGTAAGCCGCCAGAGCTGAATCATCTGGAGAACGCCGTCCAACCACCCGGGGCAAGCGCGAGTAGCGCGCGCGTCTGGAGCACCCTGCCCCCGTCCGCATTTTGCTGCTATGAAGCGCCCCGAGCCAACAACAGCCTCTTCAATCCCAGGGAGCAAGCCAAACCATGCGTTATCTCCACACCATGCTGCGCGTGCGCAATCTCGATGCCGCGCTGAAATTCTATCAGGACGCGCTGGGCCTGAAGGAGGTTCGCCGCATCGACAACGACAAGGCGAAGTTCACGCTTGTGTTCCTGTGCGCGCCGGAGGATGAGCACCTCCTGAAGAACACCCCCAAGACCCGCGGCGCGCCGCTGGTCGAACTCACCTATAACTGGGACGAGGAGAAATACGGCGAGGACCGCTATTTCGGCCACCTCGCCTACGAGGTCGACGACATCTACGTCACCTGCGACAGACTGATGAAGATGGGCGTCACCATCAACCGGCCGCCGCGCGACGGCAACATGGCCTTCGTCCGCTCGCCCGACCTGCACTCGATCGAGCTGTTGCAGAAGGGCGATCCGAAGCCGCCGGCCGAGCCGTGGCTGTCGATGCCGAACACCGGCCACTGGTAGGCCAAGGGCGCTTGCCACTGCTACGCCGACCTCCCGCTCCCGGACGATGGATGCGCCGTTCTCTCCGGCGCATCGAGGCCGCGCCGAGGCGGCTTCCCGCGTGGCCCGCCCCGGCGATTCGATCACGTTGCGGTGACGTCCCGCCAAGCAAGCTCGGAAGCGTTCACGTTCGGTGAACCTTTTGCCCTCAGGATTTACAGAGATTCTGAGGTGCCCCATGAGCCAAGCCCAGCACTACAAATTCCAGGCCGACCAGGCCAAGCGTCTGGCCCGTCAGGTCACGGATGAAGCGGTGCGCGAGCGGCTCCTGGAAATGGCCGGCGAATACAGCCGCTACGCGGAGCTGATGGAAGCCCGCGAACGTCCCCTCGAACGGGCCTCCGGCTGAGCCGACCGCCCCGCCCGAACGAACCTGCCAAACCAGTCGGCAAATATCAGCGACGCTGTTGCACACCAGAACCGGCGAAGCCTGCCGCAGCGTTTCCAACCTGGCATCGCCCGGGGACATCCGCCGGCGGGAACCCCGCGCGCGCTGCCGCGTTCTTCATCCATGAAAGATTCATGGAGGCAATGATGGGACGAGGAATTCTGCTCTGGCTGCTCGGCGTGCCGATTCCGGTGATCCTCCTGTTGTGGCTGTTCTTCGGGCGCTGAATGGCAACCGCTTTATCGGCGTGAGGATCAGGCTCCGTCATCGCATGGCGGGGCCTGATTTTTTTGCGTGAGCCGCCGCCGAGACAGCGCGCGCTTTTCGGCTTGTTTTCCGCTATCAACGGCAAAAGCCTTTTGATGGGGAGAAGAAACGCTTGCCAAGCAACAATCAGAGCCAACTGACGATCTGGGGGCGGGTCAATTCGGTCAATGTGCAAAAAGTGCTGTGGTGCCTCGCCGAACTCGATCTTCCCTATCGGCGCATCGATGCCGGCATGGCGTTCGGCAAGAACGACCAGCCCGAATATCTCGCGATGAACCCCAACGGGCGGGTGCCGACGCTGGTCGACGGCGACTACGTGCTGTGGGAATCCAATTCGATCATGCGCTATCTCAACCTCGCCTATGGCAAGGGATCGTCGATCTATCCCGCCGCGCCACGCGCGCGCGCCGGAGTCGACCGCTGGCTGGACTGGACGTTATCGACGCTGCAGCCGGTCGATCGCCCGGTGTTCTGGGCGCTGGTGCGGACCCCCGCCGAGAAGCGCGACATGGCGGCGATCCAGCAGGATGCCGACGCCGAAGCCGTGCAATGGCGTATCGTCGAGGCGCAACTGGCGAGCCGGCGCTTCATCGAGGGCGACGATTTCACCATCGCCGATATCGCGCTCGGCGCCTATGCGCGGCGCTGGTTCGGCGTCGAAGGCATCACCAAGCCCAGGCTGCCGCAGCTCGACCGCTGGTTCGCGCAATTCGCCGAACGGCCGGGATTCAAGCAATTCATCGCGCCGCCGATGTCCTGAGGGGTTCAGGGCCTAAAAGCCCGACCGCTCGAACAACACGACGAGGACGATCGCGGCCAGCGTCACCGCTGCCACCACGAGCCGCGTGGTCCAGCTCATGCCGCGGCTGACCCACCACGCCAGCGCGCAGCTCATGACCACGGGAACGATAATTTCGAGCTGCATGCAGGCCTCGTAGCAGGTGACGCGCGCGAAGCTAGCGGCTGCCGCCGACCCCGACACTGACCGCGCCGCCAATTCTGACACAGGTTTCGGTGCCCTCGACCTTGACGAAACCGGGACCATACGCCGCACAGGAATTGCCGGCGCCCGGGCCCTTCGGCGGCAGTTGCCTGGCGGAGGATGCGGGCTTGTTGGGCTTTGGGGCCGAAGGCTGTTCGGCGAGCGCTGACGCGGCCGGCAGCACCATGGCAAGGATCGCAATGAAGACGCTTCGCATACCGCCTTTTATCGCCTGCGGGCCTGCCAGGCTAGCGGACGAATTTGATGCCCACGGTCTTGCCGCGGCGCCAGACCACTTCGCAGTTCCGCCCGGTCCGTGCGTCGCGCGAGAACGCCAGCCGCAGTTTCGCGGGCAGCATGTTGGGATCGTCGATGGTGATCTTGGCGCCGGTCGAGGACATGTCCTGCACCACGCATGGGCGCACGGCAAAGCCGCCATCGAGGGTGATCCAGCCCGGCTGGCGTATGGATTTGCGCGCTTCGCGCTTCTTGGCTGCTGCGGCCATCTCTCTACTCCTAGGCACCCAACGCCTACTCCACGGGGGCTTTAGAAACCGTTGCGAAACAATGAATTTTCTGGCGATTTGCCCGGCATGGAACAGGTTCGGCCTGCCGTGAAAACGAGGCCAGCGGTGGCTTGCCCGGCCGCGCAAACGCGACTATACGTTCGCCCGCTGCCTTGAACGTGTCGCCACGGTCGGGGGCCGGCACGGCGCCACCGCCCCTCCAAAGCGTTGATTTGCCGGGAATATTTGAAGCGAGACGGCAGTGCCGCGGCCAAATTGGCTGTGGCGGGGCCTCAAGTTTCGCTCCCTTCGTCTATCGGTTAGGAC
>JBAQER010000504.1:0-1691 GCA_049286845.1 Bradyrhizobium sp. | reverse complement strand
AGTGAAGCGCGATCTGTCATCCGGTCTGGCGGGTCAAGGTCCCAAAAAAGCAAAACGCCCGTTCAGCTTGCGCAGAAACGGGCGTTGTTGGCGCGTCTCTTTAGCTGGATTTTTTTGTCCCCACCCTGGAGCGGTTCGGCGCCCGCAAGCTGAACTTCAAATCGGCGCGGACGCCATTCTAACATCAGTGCAAAAGGGGGGCTTTTTCAGAAGGTCGTTACGGTCCGCCACGCTACAATTTACGCGTTCTACCAAGGGTCGCCGCTCCGGCCTGTTGAGACGGAAGGTGTGGGCTCGAGTCCGAGACGACGAGGTGACGCGATGAGACGATTCTACTTTCCACCAGGCTACGTGAACTTCATCTTTCTTGCGCCGCTCCTTCTCAAGGGGACGGGAGACAAGCCCATGAGCGCGGCCGACATCATGCAGCTTTTCCTGGGCAATACCGTGGTGGCCGAGCTTCCCCAGGGGACGGCATACGACTACATCCGCGCCGACGGCGTGCACTTCGGCTTGCATCCCGAGCAAGGGAAGATCCGGGGATCCTGGCAGGTGGACAGCGCAGGCAAGATCTGTGTCACGTGGACGTATCCCAGCGGGTCGGCCACCAATTGCGGGACGATCGAGAGTCTCGGCGACGGCAAGTACCGGTGGGGCGACAAGACGCTGAAGGTCGAGGCGGGCGACGTCAAGAACCTCGGCCAGTAACGTCGGGCTACAAGAATAATCCAGCCCGGGATCCGTCGGCAGCTAATGCATTCGCGGCTTCTTTAAGAAGTCGCTGCGGTCCGCGGAGCGGATACGCACGGTGGAGGTGGCGCCGCGGCGCGAGAACGCAAGCGGGACTTCGGATCCGGCCGGGCCGCAACTCCAGATCTTGCGGAACAGCGCCGCGAGCCCCGCGACTTGGTCCCCGCCGACCTCCAGAATCAGGTCGCCGAGCTTCAGGCCGGCGCGTTCGGCGGGGCCGCCGGGGGCGAGGCCGCCGACGACGAGGCGGCCTTCCATTTCCGCGATGTAGACGCCGAGCCAGGCGCGCGGCGGGCGCACCGGGCGGCCGCTCGCGAGCATTTCATCCAGGATCGGCGCCAGCAGATCGATGGGAACGAACATGTTGCCGTCGACCGACCTTTCGCCCACCGCTTCCTGCACCAGCAGCGAGCCGATGCCGAGCAGCTTGCCGTCTTCGCCGACCAGCGCGGCGCCGCCCCACTGCGGGTGCGCGGGCGCAGTGAAGAGCGCTTCATCGAGCACGTATTCCCAGTAGCCGGCGAATTCGCGCTTGGACACGATGCGCGCTTTCAGCGAATGCGCACGCCCGCCGTGCCCGATCACCAGCACCGGGCTGTCGGTATTCACGGAGGCGGCCGATCCGAGCGCGAAGGGCCGGGCACCGAGGCGCCCCAGCGGCATCACCAGGCCGAAGCCGGAACTCTGGTCATAGGCGAGCGCGTGGCCCTGCGCCACGGCGCCGCGATTGGTGGTGATCCAGATCGATTCGGCCTCGGTGACGAGATAGCCGATCGTCAGGATCAAACCGTCGTCGCGGATCACCACGCCGTTACCGGCGCGCTCGGTGCCGAGAATCGGAGCGGTAAACGCATCCTCGGGAATTTCAGTGCGCAGCATTACCGCCGCATCGAGGGCCGCGCCCAGGTCGAACGCGGTTTCATCGGGGCTCGGTTGCAGAG
>JBAQER010000503.1:0-4497 GCA_049286845.1 Bradyrhizobium sp. | reverse complement strand
TCGAGATTCCGGGTTCGATGCTTCGCATCGCCCCGGAATGACAACTCAGAGCCTCGCGTAGTCGATCGGCTGATGACGATCGAGCGTGCGCGTGACCGGCGGCAGCGGGTATTTGAGCCCTGTCGCGCAGTTGAACAGCATCACCCGGTCATTTTTCGTCACACGGCCATCGGCAAGGCTTTGCTTGTAGGCAGCATAGGTCGCCGCACCTTCCGGACACAAGAGCAAGCCTTCTTCGCGCGCGACTTCGTTCAGCGCAGCAGAAATCTTCTCGTCCTCGACCGCGATGGCGAAACCTTTGCTCTCCCGCACCGCGCGCAAGATAAGAAAATCTCCTATCGCCTGCGGCACGCGGATCCCCGATGCAATGGTGTGGGCATCCTCCCAGCGCGGCGCGTGCTCGGTGCCGGCCTCGAAGGCCCGCACCATCGGCGCGCAGCCCGCCGCCTGCACCGCGATCATGCGCGGCCGCTTGCTTCCGATGAAGCCGATGGCTTCGAGCTCGGCGAACGCCTTCCACATGCCGATCAGGCCGGTGCCGCCGCCCGTCGGATAAAAGATCACGTCCGGCAGGTCCCAGCCCAGTTGTTCGGCGAGTTCGAGGCCCATCGTCTTCTTGCCCTCGATCCGGTAGGGCTCCTTCAGGGTGGAGATGTCGAACCAGCCGGCCTTGGCCTTGCCCTCGCCGACGATCTTGCCGCAATCGTCGATCAATCCGTTGACGCGATAGACGGTGGCGCCCTGCAGCTCGATCTCGCTGACATTCACTTCCGGCGTATCGGCCGGGCAGAAAATCGTGGTCTTGATGCCGCAGGAGGTGGCATAGGCGGCCAGCGCCGCGCCGGCATTGCCGTTGGTCGGCATTGCCATGTGTTTGATGCCGAGCGCCTTGCCCATCGACACCGCCATAACAAGCCCGCGCGCCTTGAATGAGCCGGTCGGCAACCGGCCCTCGTCCTTCACGATGATCTCGCCGCCGCCGATCTTCTTCGCCAGTTTCGGCAGGCGGATCAGCGGCGTCGTCACCTCGCCGAGGCTGACGACGTCGGCCGCCTTGCGCACCGGCAGCATCTCGCGATAGCGCCAGAGATCGGCCGGCCGCTGCGCCAGCGCATCCTTGGTCAAAGCCTTCTTCACGCCGGCGAGGTCGTAGCGCACCAGGAGCGGCTTGCCGGCCCTGGATAGGTTGTGAATCTGGTCGGCGGGATAATGATCGCCCTCCATCGCGCATTCGAGATGGGTCACGAAGGTCGGGCGTTCGATCGTCAGATTGTCATTATCTTTCACGGATTGCGCTTTCTTTTCATCTCGTCATTGCCGGGCTTGGCCCGGCAATCCATCAATAACTGAAGACTCTTGTGAAGCGTGATGGATGCGCGGGTCAAGCCCGTGCATGACGAGCTATATGTTGAGCACGCGGCCATAGGCATCCAGTACGGCTTCCTTCATCATCTCCGACAGCGTCGGGTGCGGAAATACGGTGTGCATCAACTCTTCTTCTGTGGTTTCCAGGTTCATGGCCACCACGTAGCCCTGGATCAATTCGGTGACTTCCGCGCCGATCATGTGCGCGCCGAGCAACTGGCCGGTCTTCTTGTCGAAGATCACCTTCACCAGCCCCTGGTCCTCGCCGAGCGCGATCGCCTTGCCGTTTCCGACGAACGGAAAGCGCCCGACCCGGATTTCGCGGCCGCCCTCTTTCGCCTTGGCCTCCGTGAGACCGACCGACGCAATCTGCGGATGGCAATAGGTGCAGCCGGGAACGAGGTTCTTGTCCATGGCATGCGGATGCAGGCCCTTGATGGCCTCGACGCAGACCACGCCCTCGTGCTCGGCCTTGTGCGCCAGCATCGGCGGGCCCGCGACGTCGCCGATGGCGTAGATGCCCGGCACATTGGTCTTGCCGTAGCCATCGATCACCACGCAGCCGCGGTCGGTCTTGACCCCGAGCTTTTCGAGCCCGAGATTTTCGATGTTGCCGACCACGCCGACCGCCGAGATCACCCGCTCGAACTCGACCGTCTGCGGCTTTCCCTTGCCGTCGTCGATGGTGGCGACCACGCTGTCGCTCTTCTTCTCGAGTTTCGTCACTTTGGTGTTGCTGAGGATCTTGATGCCCTGTTTCTCAAAGCGCTTGCGCGCGAGGCCGGCGATTTCGGCGTCCTCGACGGGGAGGATCTGCGGCAGCACCTCCACGACGGTGACGTCGGTGCCCATGGTATGGAAGAATGACGCGAACTCGATACCGATCGCGCCGGAGCCGACCACCAATAGCGACTTCGGCATCATCTCCGGCGCCATCGCCTCGAAATAGGTCCAGATCAGCTTCTTGTCAGGCTCGAGCCCCGGCAGCACCCGCGGCCGCGCGCCGGTGGCAACGATGATGTGCCTGGCCTCGTAGGCCCCCTCGCCCAGCGCGCCCTTCGGTGCCTCGACAGCGGATTTCTTCACGGTGACTTTGCCGGGTGCGTCGATCGAGGCCGCCCCCCAGATCACCGTTACCTTGTTCTTCTTCATCAGGAAGCCGACGCCGTCATTGAGACGCTTCGCGACCCCGCGCGAACGCTGCACTACCGCCTTCGGGTCGTAGGAGATCTTCTCGGCCGAGAGCCCGTAGTCCTTGGCGTGCTGCATGTAGTGATAAATTTCCGCCGAACGCAGCAGCGCCTTGGTCGGGATGCAGCCCCAGTTCAGGCAGATGCCGCCGAGATAGGATTTCTCCACGATCGCGGTCTTGAAGCCGAGCTGCGCTGCGCGGATCGCGGCGATGTAGCCGCCGGGGCCGGAGCCGATGATGATGATGTCGAAGGAGGTGTCGGCCATATCGGTTCCCGTCTAGCTCAGGTGGTCGTCGTGTCTCGCGCACCACGATTCAGGATGAACGTTCGTATCCGCCACTCCAGCAGCACGACCACAGCCATGACCGAGATGCCGGTCAGCGCGATCGGTCCCCAGATGTTTCGCGAGAGCGCCTCGCCTGAAAGGAACGCGGCGTGGATCACGTCGAGGCCAAGCGGATTGAGCGCAACAATGCCTGCAAGCAGCATCGATATCCAGGGCCACTGCGTTCGGACATTCAACGTTGCCCCCTGTGCCGGCGCGCTTCTCACACCATCATCATGACGGGATTTTCGATCAGCATCTTGAAGGCGCCGATCAGCTCGGCGCCGAGCGCGCCATCGACCGCGCGGTGATCGCAGGACAGGGTCACGCTCATGATGTGCGCGGCCTCGATCTTGCCGCCCCGCACCACCGCACGCTCCTCACTGGTGCCGACCGCCAGGATCGTCGCATGCGGCGGATTGATTACCGCGGTAAAATCCTTGATGCCGTACATGCCGAGGTTGGACACCGCCGTGGTCCCGCCCTGATATTCCTCCGGCTTGAGTTTTCGCGCGCGGGCACGGGCGGCGAAATCCTTCATCTCGCCCGAGATCGTCGACAGCGATTTGGTCTCGGCCTTGCGAATGATCGGGGTAATCAGGCCGCCGGGCATTGCTACCGCAACGCCGATGTCGGAATGCTTGTGCTTGAGCATGCCGCTGTCGGTCCAGCTCACATTGCAGTCGGGGATCCGCTGCAGCGCGATCGCCATCGCCTTGATGACGAAATCGTTGACCGAGAGTTTGTAGAGCGGCTTCTTCTCCTTGTCCTTCGGCGCGGCGGCGTTGATCTCCTCGCGAGCCGCAAGGAGCTTGCCGATGTCGCAGTCCATGGTCAGGTAGAAATGCGGCACGGTCTGCACCGACGCCGTCAGCCGCTGTGCAATCGTGCGCCGCATGCCGTCGTGCGGCACCACCTCGTAGCTGCCCGGTTCGAACAACGCCAGGATCTGCTTGTCGGACATCGACGGCGCGATGGACGGCGCAACACCGGGCGCGGCAGCCGGCGCCTTCAGCCCCTTGCCGGACTTCGCCTCTTCGACGTCGCGCGCGACGATGCGGCCTTGCGGTCCGGTGCCGCTGATGCGCGCGAGTTCGATGCCGGCATCTCTTGCCAACCGCCGCGCCAACGGCGACGAAAACGTGCGTGCATGGCCGTTGGCCTGTTGAGCAGACGCAGCCTGTGGTGCGGGAACCGCGGCGGCGGGTGCCGGCACCTTGGTCGTGGCGGGAGCCGCGGCAGGTGCCGGTGCAGACTTGGCGGGCGCTTCGGCCGCCGGCGCCGCCTTCGTTGCGCTGGCGGCCCCTGCCCCCGCTGACTTCACGTCCTCGCCGTCGCCGGCCAGCACCGCGATCACGTCGTTGACCGCCACATCCTGCGTGCCCTCGGGCACCAAAATCTTTGCGATGGTGCCCTCGTCGACCGCCTCGACTTCCATGGTCGCCTTGTCGGTCTCGATCTCGGCGATGACGTCGCCGGACTTGACCTTGTCGCCCTCTTTCTTGAGCCACTTGGCAAGGTTGCCCTTTTCCATCGTTGGCGACAGAGCAGGCATGAGAATGTTGATCGGCATGGCGAGCGTTCGATCCGCGTTTCAGGATAGCGGGGCGACTT
>JBAQER010000502.1:0-10769 GCA_049286845.1 Bradyrhizobium sp. | reverse complement strand
GCGCAAATCCGCCCGTACCGACTATCTCAACGCGGTCGCAGCGCCGGACTGCACCCAGGCGCTGGACCTCGCCGCCGCGATGATCGAGCTCGGCAAGCGGATCGGCGAAAACGCGATCGTCACACTCGACGCCGGCAATCACACCGGCTGGCCGCAGCGCTATCTGACCTACGCGCGGCCGGGCCGCCAGATCGGACCCACCAACGGCGCGATGGGCTATTCGGTGCCGGCAGCGGTTGCCGCGTCGCTGGTCCACCCGGATCGCATCGTGGTCGGCTGCGTCGGCGATGGCGGTTTCATGATGAGCGGACAGGATATCTCGACCGCCGTGCAGCACGGCGGCAAGCCGATCATTCTGCTGTTCAACAACAACATGTACGGCACCATCCGCATGCATCAGGAGCGCGAGCACCCTTCGCGCGTGGTCGGAACCGACCTCGTCAATCCCGACTTCGTAGCCATGGCGAAGGCGATGGGGGCGCATGCCGAGCGCATCACCCGCACCGGAGATTTTGCGCCGGCGCTCGAGCGCGCCATCGCGGCGAAACGTCCGGCGCTGATCGAACTGTGCACCGATCCGGAGCAGATTTCGACGCGCACCACCATTACCAACCTGCGCGTGGCTGCGGAAAAACGGCAAACCCAAACCGCTGCGGACTAAGGGCAAACCGCTAGCCCGGCGCAAACCCAAAAGCCCGCTCGAAACGCTTGGCGTAGGCCGGCCACACTTCGGGGTTGATGATGCGCGGCGGCCGCTTGCCGTCGAGCGCGCCGAGCATCTGCTCGGCGGCGATCCGGCCCATATTGATCCGCGCTTCCCTGGTTACTCCCGCTGTATGAGGGCTCGCCAGCACGTTGTCGAACTGCAGCAGCGGATGGTCCGGCGGCGGCGGCTCCTTGGCCCAGACATCGAGGCCGGCGCCGGCGATGCGCTTGTCGCGCAGCGCATCATAAAGCGCCGCTTCGTCATGGATGAATCCGCGGGCGGTGGTGATGAAATAAGCATGCGGCTGCATCAGCGCGAATTCCCGCGCGCCGATCATGCCGCGGCTCGCTTTCGTGAGCGGACAATTGATCGAGACGTAATCGGAGAGGCGCAGCACCTCATCCAGTTCGACCTTCTCGCCGCCGCGCGCCGTCATTTCGGCTGCCGAGAGATAGGGGTCGTAGGCCAGCACCTTCATGCCGAGCAGGCCCTTGCACAGTTCGGCGATGCGGCGGCCGACATTGCCGAGCCCGACGATGCCGATGGTCTTGCCCTGCGCCTCGGTACCGATCAGGGCGTTGCGGTTGACATTGGGATCGCGCCGCAGCGCGCGGTCCGCCTCGATGATGCGTTTCGACAGCGTCAGCATCATGCCGAGCGCATGTTCGGCCACGGAATGGGCGTTGCCGCCGGACTGATTGACCACCAGCACGCCTGCCGCGGTGCAGGCCTCGACATCGACGGGATCGTAGCCGGCGCCGTTGCTGGAGACGATCAAGAGGTTCGGGGCGCGGCGCAACAGGTCGGCATGGACGTGGAAGTGGCCGTCGAATTCGTCGCGTGCGGCGCCGATCTGATAGGCGTGCGCCTGGGCCAGGATCGGCGCATAGATTTCCTCGGCGCTTTCGTTTTCGAGCCGGTCGAGGCGGACGTCGGGCCGCGCCGCCAGCATCTCGGCAAAGATCGGATGCGCCAGGTATTTGACGTAGAACACGCGCTTGTTATTCACGGACATTGCTGATGTGACTTTCAGTTCGGGAAGCCATAGAGTTTGGCCGGGTTGGCGACGAGGATGCGATGCTGCGCCGCCTGATCCGGCGTCCACAGCTGGAACAATTCGAACAGATGTCCGGCATCGGGCATTTCGCCTTCGACGCGCGGATGCGGCCAGTCGCCTCCCCACACCAGCCGTTCCGGATTGGCGGAGACCAGCGCTTCATGAAACGGCCTTGCGTCGGGATAGTCAGGTGCGTTGCGGCTGAGCCGATGGGCGCCCGACAGCTTGGCCCAGCACCAGCCGTCAGCGACCGCGCGCAGCAGGCTCTGGAAGCCTTGCGTCCCAGTGCCGGCGCTGGCATCGGTACGGCCCATGTGATCGATCACGACCGGCAGGCCGAGCGATTTCAGCACCGGCACGGTCTCGGGCAGATCCTTGACGTCGATCCAGAGCTGAAGATGCCATCCGAGCTCGGCCATGACGGGCGCGAGCGTCTTCGCCGCCGACAGTGGCACGCCGCCGCGATAGTGCAATTGCCCGTCGCGAAAGAAATGATTGAAGCGCAGGCCGCGGACGCCGAGACGATTCCACTCCCGAAGCTCCGCCGGCGCGATGTCGGCGTCGGCCACCGCGACGCCGCGCAGACGGTCGGGCCGCCGCGCCAGCGCATCGAGCATGGCGGAATTGTCGCGGCCATGCGCGCTGCCCTGCACCAGCACGCCGCGCGCAAATCCGATTGCATCGAGCATGCCGAGATATTTCTCAAGCGGCGCATCCGGCGGCGTGTAGCTGCGATCAGGAGTGTAGGGAAACCGCGCCGCCGGCCCGAACACGTGCGCATGGGTATCGCAGGCATTGGGCGGCGGCGGTACTTTCGGCCGGCTGACATCGCGCGGCGGCAGACAGGCAGGGATCATGGGATCATTCGGCCTTCATGCCGGCAGCCTTGACGATCGGCGCCCATTTTTCGTAGTCGGCCCGAATCTTGGCATCGAACGCTTTCGGCGAACTGCCGATCGGCGACGCGCCAAGCTTGGCGAGCCGCTCCTTCACGGCGTCCGTGTTCAAGGCCGCGACGAAGTCCTGCGAGAGTTTGGCAACGAGGTCGGCGGGCATGCCGGCCGGCCCGAGCAGGCCCCACCAGACTTCGGTGTCGTAGCCCGGCACGGTCTCGGACATGCTCGGCACATTGGGCAGCAGCGACGCCCGCGAAGCAGTGGTGACCGCGAGCGCGCGGACCGTACCGGCCTCGAGCTGCGGGATTGATTCCGGCCCGTTGTTGAACGACATCGCAATCTGTCCGCCCAGGAGATCGTTGATGGCGGGTGCTCCGCCCCTGTAGGGAACGGCATTGAGATCGATCTTGGCGAGATTCTTCAGGAGTTCGCCGGCCAGATGCGTCGATGTCCCGGTGCCCGCATAGGCAAAGGACAGGCTTCCCGGTTTGGCGCGCGCCTGCGCGATCATGTCGCCGAGCGTCTTGAACGGGGAGTCGGCACGCACCAGCAGGATGTTGGGCGACGACCCCAGCAGCGAAATCGGCGTGAAGTCCTTGAACGTGTCGTAGGGAATTTTCGGGTGCAGCAACGGATTGGTGGCGTGGCCGCTGGCGACGACGATCAGGGTGTAGCCGTCCGGCGGCGATGCGACGAGCGCCTGCGACGCGACCAGGCCGCCCGCGCCCGGCCGGTTTTCAACGACGACGGGTTGACCCCATTGCTTTGAAACCACATCGCCCAGTGTGCGGGCGAGGATATCGACGCCACCACCGGCCGCATAGGGCACGAAGATATGCACGGGCTTCGACGGAAATGCCGGCTGCGCGGATGCAGTCACACCCGCGCTCAACATCGCCACCGCGACGACGGCCCACCTCAGAAAGCTGTCCATGGCACCCCCTCCCGCTATTCATTATTTCTATTTCTTTTATCGCACACAGGCATACCCGAAAGGCACAGGTCGCCGCTACGATTGGTGCATGTTGACAATCCCGGAGATCGCGTCAAGTTTCGCCGCGCCGACAGAACGGCCGTGATCGCGTCGCGAACGGAAACCGTCGCAAAAAAGCAGTAAGGGAGAATTCGATGGCGGCCGCCGAGGGACAAACCTCGCCTCAAGCTTCCGGCAAGAACTGGCACGAGGTGGTGCTGCAAACGCTCAAGCGCAACGACATCCGGCTGGTGCCCTACGTCCCCGACCGCGTGCTGACGACGCTGATCAAGAGCATTCACGCCGATCCGTTCTTCACGACCTTTCCAACCGCGCGCGAGGAAGAAGCGGTCGGCATCATCTCCGGCGCCTGGATGGGCGGCATGCGCGGCGCCGTGCTGATGCAGACTTCCGGCTTCGCCACGCTGGCCAACGTGCTGGCGTCACTGGTGGTGCCCAGCCAGATCCCGCTGATCATGTTCATATCAGAGCGCGGCACGCTGGGTGAATTCAACTACGGGCAGTCGCTGGTGTGCCGCACCATGCGACCGGTGCTGGATTCGCTGGCGATGGAGCATCACACCTGCACCCGGATCGATGAATTCGAATTCATCGTCGATCGGTCGATCAAGCAAGCCATCACCACGCAGGCGCCGGTGGCGCTGATCCTGTCGCCGCTGTTGACCGGCGGCAAAGTCTTCGACAAGTGAGTGAAGCCATGAACACGGCAACCAACGGCCCCGCCCGCAACACCAAGGTGATGAACCGGTTCGATCTCACTTCGTGGCTGGTCGCGAAGCTGAAGAACGAGGAAGCCGTGATTGGCGGCATCGGCAACACCAATTTCGACCTGTGGGCCGCCGGCCACCGGCCGCAGAATTTCTACATGCTGGGCAGCATGGGACTGACCTTCCCGATCGCACTCGGCGTCGCGCTGGCGCAGCCGAAGCGCCGCGTCTTTGCGCTGGAAGGCGACGGCTCGCTGCTGATGCAACTGGGATGCTTGTCCACCATCGCGATGCTCAAGCCGAACAACCTCACCATGATCGTGATGGACAACGGCATCTACCAGATCACCGGCGCGCAGCCGACCCCGGCCGCGGCAGTGGCGGACATCATCGCCATCGCCATCGGCTGCGGTCTTTCGAGCAGCGCCTGGGCGGCCGACGAGGAGGATTTCGAGCGTCTCGTCGATCAATCGATGACGGCCTCCGAGCCTGTCCTGATCGGGGTGCGCATCGACGACAAGCCGGGGGTCGGCGCCACCCGCCGCGATCCCGTGCAGATCCGGGAGCGCTTCATGCACGGCATCGGCGTGCGGGAACCGCTATAAGAACAGGCATTATCCAAGGGGCCTCGTCCGTTCGCATCTGCGGAATATCCTGCCGCCAATTATCCCATTCCCATGACGATGCCCCTTCGAATATTCGCCTGGCTGCTCGCCGCGGCGGTGGCCTTCGCGACGCTGGGACCGCCGGGATTGCGGCCACATTCCGACCTCGGCCAGAACGGCGAACACGCCCTCGCCTTCATCCTGATCGGGCTCGCCTATACGCAGCGCCGCCTGCTGACGGCGGCGGCCGCCGTTGTCATGATCGGCCTGATCGAAGTCCTGCAGTTCTGGGCGCCGGGACGGCATGCACGATGGTCGGATTTCGTCGTCGACGCCGTCGCCGCCTGCGCCGGCCTCGCCGCAGCGGCGGCGCTGGACTGGACCATCCAGCGATCCCGCACCCAGACTTCGCAATAGAATCCCCGCGGGACCGAGTCCCGCGAGGATTGATCTCAGATACTGTCGAGCCGGTCAGTCGATGATCCTGATAATCCGGCGCGTCCGCGGCTCGACGATCACCCGCCGGTCATTCACGACCGCATAACGATATTCGGTGTGGCTCGGAACCGTGCGCAGTTCGACAGTAGGCGGCAGCGGCTCGCCGACCACCACGCGCTCCCGCACCGTCACCGACGGCGCGCGCTCGCGCTGTACCGACGTGATCACGGCATTGGGAATCTCCACGGCAGCACCGACCGCGGCGCCCACCGTACCGCCGACGATTTCACCTACCGGGCCGGCGACCGCGCCGCCGGTACGCGCGCCCTCCACCGCGCCGGTCGCGGTAGTGGATTGGGCAAAGGCGGCGCTCGAAGTGAGCAGCGACGCCGCAGCAAGCAAGACAGTAAGGCGTTTATTCATGATGTCCTCCAGTCAATTGACGATACGGCTCAACAACTGGATTGCAGCGACGTTCCAACATTTGCAGCGGTTCCAGTTTGCAGATTGTGTCGTCACTGCGGCAGACAGGTTGCAAATGCGCTCGCGGCTGGAACCGCACCGCGGGATCGACGCGGCTTCGCATTCCCGCAGCGCGATGCGCCCGGGTTGTGCAAAGAGTTTCGCCCAAGTGAGGGTGGAGCGTGATGTTGGCCCGCAACGACAGGCAGATATTCTGGCTCCGCTCAGGAGGATTTCTCTCCTGAGAAAGGACTAGTCCTCATTCGCCTTGAACCGTCCCAGTCCCTTCAGCACGAACGGCGCCACCAGCGCGATCAGCGCAACGCCGAGCAGCGTCGCCGACATCGGACTTTGCAGCAGCGCCAGGGGATCGCCGAGGCTGATCGCCATCGCGCGGCGCAACTGGCTTTCGGCGATCGGTCCGAGGATGAGACCGATGACAACAGGCGCGATCGGAAAATCGAACCTGCGCATCAGGAAGCCCATCACTCCGAAGCCCGCCAGCATCGACAGCTCGACCACCGACGGCTTCGCCGCAATGGTGCCCGTGGTCGCGAACACGAGAATCCCGGCGTAAAGCCACGGCTGCGGGATCGCGAGCAGTTTCACCCACAGGCCGACCAGCGGCAGATTGAGAACCAGCAGCATGCAGTTGGCGATGAACAGGCTTGCGATCAGGCCCCACACCAGTTCGGGCCGCTCCGCGAACAACAGCGGTCCCGGGTTCAGGCCGTATTGCTGAAAGCCCGCCAGCATCATCGCGGCGGTTGCCGATGTCGGAAGCCCGAGCGTCAGCAAGGGCACGAGGGTGCCGGCGGCGGAGGCGTTGTTGGCCGCTTCCGGCCCCGCTACGCCTTCGATGGCGCCCTTGCCGAATTGCTCCGGGTGTTTCGTCAGCCGCTTCTCGGTGGAGTAGGACAGGAATGTCGGAATCTCCGCGCCGCCGGCGGGAAGCGCGCCGATCGGAAAACCGAACAGCGTCCCGCGCAGCCACGGTTTCCATGACCGCTTCCAGTCCTCCTTCGTCATCCATAGCGAGCCGCGCACCGGCTCGAGCTTCTCCTCGGTGTGATGACGGCGCGACGCGACGTAGAGCGCCTCTCCGAGGGCGAACAGGCCGACCGCAAGCGTCGTCACTTCGACGCCATCGAGCAGTTCGGGGATGCCGAAAGCGAGCCGGGCCTGACCGGTGAGCTTGTCGATGCCAACAAGCCCGAGCGTCAGCCCGATGAACAGGCTGGTCAGTCCGCGGATCGGCGAATCTCCGAAGGTTGCCGACACCGTGACGAAGGCCACGCACATCAACGCGAAATAATCCTCAGGCCCGAAGCGCACCGCGAAATCGACCAGCCACGGCGCCAAAAAGGCCAGACCAATGGTGGCGATGGTGCCCGCGACGAACGAGCCGATCGCAGCCGTCGCAAGCGCGGGTCCGCCGCGGCCGGCCTTGGCCATCTTGTTGCCCTCGAGCGCGGTCGCCATCGATGCGCTCTCGCCGGGCGTATTGATGAGGATGGCGGTGGTCGATCCGCCGTACATGCCGCCGTAATAGATTCCGGCGAACATGATCAGCGAACCGCCGGGATCGAGCTTGTAGGTCACCGGCAGCAGCAACGCGACCGTGAGCGCGGGACCGATGCCGGGCAACACGCCCACCGCGGTGCCGAGCAGCACGCCGATCAGCGCATAGAGCAGGTTCATGGGCTGGACGGCGACGGCCATGCCATGTGCGAGCGCGGCGAAGGTGTCGACCATTACAGCAGCCTTTCCAGCGGGCCGGCGGGAAGGCTCAACGTCAGCAGCCGATCGAAAGCGAGATAGATCAGGGTGGTCATCACGAGGGCGATGGCCAAGTCAGCGAGAAATGCGCGCCGTCCAAAGGCTTTCGCCGTGGTGACGAACAGTGAGGTGGTGGCAAGGATAAAGCCGCCGCCAAGGCCGATGATGGCGATCAGAAGCGCAAGGCCGGCGAGAATAAGCCACACGGCCCTGGGATCGGCGCTCTCGCGCGGCGGCAGATTGCCGCGCAACGCGTCGATCAAATTGCCGATCGAAAGAATGCCGAGCCCGACGGCGATGACAATCGGCATCGCGTGGGGGCCCATTCCGTAGGGCGTGTTGGATTGTAGTCGGCTCGCGTCCCAAACCAGCACCGCGGCAAGCGCCGCGAGCGCCAGGGCAATGACAAGACCTGCACGGTCGATTCGCCGCGACGCCGGACCATGCGGAAGATCGCTGGAAGCGCTATCCGGCGTCATGATTTGACGAGGCCGACCGACTTCAGCACGTCGGTGATGCGCGCATTTTCCTTCTTCAGGAAATCCGCGAACGCATCGCCGCCGAGATAGGCGTCAGCCCAGCCCTTCTGCTTGAGGATGTCCTTCCAGGCGTCGGACTTGACCATCTTCTCCACAGCATCGCTCAGGGTCTTGCGCTGTTCCGCCGTGATGCCGGGAGCTGCGACCACCGAGCGCCAGTTGGCCAACACCAGGTCGATCCCTTGTTCCTTGAAGGTCGGAATATCGACGCCCGGGATGCGCTTTTCCGACGTCACGCCGAGCGCGCGCAGTTTGCCGGACTTGATCTGACCATCGTATTCGCTCAGGCCCGAAATGCCCGCGGTGACTTTTCCGCCCAGAATGGCCGCCAGCGACTCGCCGCCTCCGGAAAATGGAATGTAGTTGATCTTCTTGGCATCGGCGCCGATCGTCCCCGCAAACAGCGCCGCCATAATATGGTCGACGCCGCCGGCCGAGCCGCCGGCAAAGGTTGTCTTGGCGATATCAGCCTTGAGAGCGGCGGCAAGATCCTGCGCCGTCTTGAGCGGCGAATTCGCCGGCACCACGATGACCTGGATCTCCTCGGTGAGGCGCGCAATCGGCGTCACCTGATCGAGCGTGACCGGCGATTTGTTCATGGCCAGCGCCCCGACCATGACGAAGCCGTTCACCATCATCTGGTTGCCGTCGCCCTTGGCGCCGTTGACGAACTGCGCGATGCCGACGCTGCCGCCGGCGCCTGCAACGTTGGTGACCTGGACGCTACGAGCGATCCCGGCGGCGACGAGGGCTTGCTGCATCGCTCGCGCGGTCTGATCCCACCCGCCGCCGGGGGCTGCGGGCGCCATCACCTTGAGTTCGAGCTGCTGCGAGAGGGCCGGACAGCCGGCCGCCAAGGTCAGCACGACGACCGCGCCGAGCAGGCGCGCATGAAACGGGGTCATTGGAGTTCCTCCAGGCTTGTGCGGAGCGGCTGTTGTTGACGATTGGCCGCCGTGTCATTTCGTCGCATATCAGCCGGAAAACCCGCCGCTGTCCAGAAAGGACTGTTCGCCGACGTCGTGTTTCGCTGCAAAAAGCGATTGCGGTGTGGAAAGCGTCAGATTTGTACCGAAAGTGCGGGCCGTCGCTTTGGCTCGCAATGACATCCGAAACTCGCGACTCCGCTCAGGCGGATTTCGCCTCCGGCATCACGCCCCCGAGGGCGATGGTCAGCTCGGCTGCACCTCACGCACGGCCTTGCCGAGCGCCGGCACCGATTCGTCAATTCCGCCTTGCTGCACACATCGCCATGAAAAAACGCCGCTCCGGATCTCCGAAGCGGCGCTTGTCGTTCAGTCCTTACAGCAGGCCCGCGCCGCGCGCCCACTTGTATTTGGCGCCCAGCACCTCGACCGGCAATTCGGTCGAGTAGGCATAGGCCGGAATGCCGTTCTGGTAGAGATATTCGGCGGCCTCCTCGACCTCGACGTCGCCGGCGAGCGAGGCGACGATCGGCTTCACGAAGCCCTTGGCCTCCATCTCCTTCTTCACCTCGACCATGTTTCGGGCGAACACCATCGGCGGCGTGACGATGGTGTGCCAGTAGCCGAGGATCAGCGAATGGATGCGCTCATCCGACAGGCCGAGCTTGACGGTGTTGACGTAGGTGATCGGCGGCTCGCCGCCGGTGATGTCGACCGGGTTGCCGGCAGCGCCGAACGGCGGAATGAACTTGCGGAACGCCGCATCCAGATCCGGCGGCATCGCCATCAGCGAGAGACCGTTGTCCACAACCGAATCCGACAGCAGCACGCCCGAGCCGCCCGCGCCGGTGATGATCAGCACGTTCTCGCCTTTCGGCGTCGGCAATACCGGCACGCCGCGGGCGAATTCGAGCAACTGCCGCAAGCTGCGGGCGCGAATCACGCCGGACTGCTTGAACACGTCCTCGTAGATCTTGTCGTTGCCGGCGAGCGCGCCGGTGTGCGAGGAAGCGGCCTTGGCGCCCGCCGAGGTGCGGCCGGCCTTGAGCACGATCACCGGCTTCTTTTTCGAAACCCGCTTGGCGGCTACGGCAAAAGCACGGCCATCCTTCAGGTCCTCGCAGTGCTGGGCGATGAGGTTGGTGTTCGGGTCCTGCTCGAAGAAGGCGAGCAGATCGTCTTCGTCGATGTCGGACTTGTTGCCGAGGCCAACGATCGCGGAGACGCCCATCTTGGCCGAGCGCGAGAAGCCGATGATCGCCATGCCGATGCCGCCGGACTGCGACGACAGTGCCGCATGTCCCTTGACGTCGTAGGCGGTACAGAACGTGGCGCAGAGATTGGCGGGGGTATAGTAGAAGCCGTAGATGTTCGGTCCCATCAGGCGGACGTTGTACTTGTTGCCGATTTCGACGATTTCAGCCTGCAATTCGGGCGCGCCGGCTTCGGCAAAGCCCGACGGAATCAGAACGGCGCCGGGAATTTTCTTCTCGCCGCACTCGACCAGCGCGCCGGCGACGAACTTCGCCGGGATCGCGAACACCGCGGTGTCGATCACGCCAGGCACATCCTTGACGCTCTTGTAGGCCTTGTAGCCGAGAATCTCGGCGGCCTTCGGATGGATCGGATAGATCTCGCCCTTGTAGCCGCCGTTGATCAG
>JBAQER010000501.1:0-8120 GCA_049286845.1 Bradyrhizobium sp. | reverse complement strand
GGCGTGCTCAAGAAGCTCGGCTGGGACAAGGACCTCACCGAGGCCGAACTGGCCACCATCAACAAGATCGGCGGCAACAATCCCGACGGCGTCGGCTGGGCGGTCGATCTGTCGGGCGGCATCATTCGCGTCACGCTCGAGCATGGCGTGATGGCCTATGGCAACGGCAAGGCCCGCGCGGTGGCGTGGAACCTGCCCGATCCGGTGCCGGTGCATCGCGAGCCGATCTACACCCCGCGTCCCGAACTGGTCGCCAAATATCCGACGCGTCCGGACGGCCGCCAGTTCCGCGTCGCCAATCTCGGCTTCTCGATTCAGAAGGCCGCGGTGGACAAGGGTCTCGCCAAGCAATTCCCGATCATCCTGACCTCGGGACGCCTGGTCGAATACGAAGGCGGCGGCGAGGAAACCCGTTCGAACAAGTGGCTTGCCGAATTGCAGCAGGACATGTTCGTCGAGGTCAACACGGCGGACGCCGCCGATCGCGGCATCAAGGACGGCGGCTGGGTCTGGGTCCTGGGCCCGGAAAACAGCTCGAAGGCGCGGGTCAAGGCGCTGGTCACAGACCGTGTCGGCAAGGGCGTGGCATTCATGCCGTTCCACTTCTCCGGCTGGTTCCAGGGCGTCGACCAGCGCGGCAAATATCCGAAGGGCAACGATCCGATCGTGCTTGGCGAAAGCGCGAACACGATCACGACCTACGGCTACGATCCGGTCACCGGCATGCACGAGGGCAAGGTGACCCTGTGCCAGATTCAATCGGCGTGAGAGGAGAATAGATCAT
This sequence comes from Bradyrhizobium sp., assembly GCA_049286845.1. GTDB lineage: Bacteria > Pseudomonadota > Alphaproteobacteria > Rhizobiales > Xanthobacteraceae > Bradyrhizobium. The sequence goes on along the minus strand of JBAQER010000501.1, from coordinate 7,336 downwards.
GGCTCGCGTCAAATTTCTTTGTGATGCCGACCGTTGCATCGAGTGCAACGCCTGCGTGACGGCCTGCAAGAACGAACATGAAGTGCCGTGGGGCATCAATCGCCGCCGCGTCGTCACCATCAATGACGGCAAGCCCGGCGAACGCTCGGTGTCGATGGCCTGCATGCATTGCACCGATGCGCCCTGCGCCGCGGTCTGCCCGGTGTCGTGCTTCTACACCACCGCCGACGGCGTGGTGCTGCACTCCAAGGATCTCTGCATCGGCTGCGGCTACTGCTTCTACGCCTGTCCGTTCGGCGCGCCGCAATACCCGAAGGTCGGAAACTTCGGATCGCGCGGCAAGATGGACAAGTGCACCTATTGCGCCGGCGGACCGGAGGCGGACTCGACGCCGGCCGAATACGCCAAATACGGCGCCAACCGCCTCGCCGAAGGCAAGCTGCCGATTTGCGCCGAGATGTGCTCGACCAAGTCGCTGCTCGCCGGCGACGGCGCGATCATCGCCGAAATCTACAAGGAACGCGTGATGAAGCGCGGTTACGGCTCGGGCATGTGGGGCTGGAAAACCGCCTACGCCGATTCGCCGACCGGCTGATGCCAATTGGCGCCGCCCCCCTCGGTGGCGGCGCTCGCGTAACCCGAACAACCGAAAGGCGTTGTGCAAATGCCAGGCTCACTTTCAACTCTCAAAGCCCTCTGTGCCGCGTTCGCGCTGCTGGTCTTGTTTGCGCATCCCGCCGCGGCGCAGTTGTCCTTCAAGCCCACCGCCGAAGCCGTCCACGAGGACAAGCTCCTGAATGCGCTGAAGGAGGGCGACAAGATCACCGGCCGGATCACCATTCCGGACGCGATGGCCGCCAACCTGATCCAGCCGGCCGGCCGCGACTGGCGCGATTTCCACCGCAGCAAACTGCCGATCATCGGCGGCGTCGCCATTATCGGGATGCTGGCCGTGCTGGTGATCTTCATGATGGTGCGCGGCAAGATTCGCATCGACAGTGGTTTCTCGGGAACGACGATCCTGCGCTTCGCGAGTTTCGAACGTTTCACCCACTGGCTGACGGCGAGCTGCTTCATCATTCTGGCGCTGTCAGGCCTCAACGTCAGTTTCGGCCGCACGCTAATCCTGCCGCTGTTCGGCGCGGACGCTTTCGCGGCCATGTCGGCCTACGCCAAACTGGCCCATAACTACCTGGCGTTCCCGTTCATGATCGGCGTCGCGATCATGTTCCTGATCTGGATCAAGGATAATATCCCCGGCAAGGTCGATCTGGAATGGATGAAGCAGGGCGGCGGCCTCCTGTCCAAGGGTCAACACCCGCCTTCCGAGCGCTTCAACGCCGGCCAGAAGGGCATCTTCTGGATCGTGGTCATCGGCGGCGCGCTGATGTCGGTGTCCGGCTGGTTCCTGCTGTTCCCCTATCTTCCGGCCAACGTCACGGCGCTGCAGTTCTGGACCGTGATCCATGCCGTGATCGCCATGCTGTTCATCGCCGTCATGATGGCTCACATCTACATCGGCTCGATCGGGATGGAAGGCGCATTCGATGCGATGGGAACCGGCGAGGTCGATCTCAACTGGGCCAAGGAGCATCACTCGCTCTGGGTCGAGGAAGAGCAGGCCAAGGGCCACGCACCGTCGGGAACCGCCCCTTCAGCCGCACCGGCTGAATAATCCGGTCCGGTCAAATTCAACGTTTGGGTAGTTCTTGGGGTAAATGTCATGAAAGTCTTTCTTGCGGCCTTGGTGTTCGCGGCGGTCGCCGCCGTCGGGACGGCGGTATTTCTCAGCGGCATCCAACAACCGAGCTCCGTCGCCTTCACGACCAGCGGCGCTAGGGTCGCCGATCCCGGCCACAACTTGGTCGGGCCGGGCTGATTCCCTCCATTGAGCCCGCCAGACGCTGCGCCGGCGTGGCCGGTCGAAATCCGGCTAGCCAAGGACCGCCGAACCCTGCATATCGCCTTTGACGACGGCCAGTCGTTCGGCCTTCCCGCCGAACTGCTCCGCGTCGCCAGCCCATCCGCCGAAGTGCAGGGTCATTCCGAAGCCGAACGCAAGACGGTCGGCGGCAAGCGCAACGTGACGATCCTCTCCGTCGATGCCGTCGGCAATTACGCGGTCAGGCTGGGGTTCGACGATATGCATTCGACCGGCATCTACTCCTGGGCTTTTCTGCATGATCTCGGCGCCAACGCAGAGCGGCGCTTTCAGGATTACCTCGACGATCTCCAGGCCAAGGGCCTCGACCGCGACAGGCCGGGCATGCGTTAGAGGCGGGCATGAAGCCGCTTCCGTTGCGCGCCCGCGCGTTATCACTAAGCTCGATCCGCCTTGAACCGACGATGACTGCGAATGCTCCGCCCTCGCCCAGAACGCCGCATCGCATTTCTGATTTTCGCCGCCTTGCTGGCCCTGTTGCCGCCTGGGGCGACGACGGCCTTCGCGCAGTTGCGCGGCCATGGCGGGCCGGTGCGGGCGCTGGCGATTTCGCCTGACGGACAGACCGCCGTTACCGGCAGCTTCGATTCGACCGCGATCCGCTGGTCGCTGACGCGAAATGCGGCCGACCAGGTGCTGCGTTTCCATGCCGACGCCGTCAATGCGGTGGTGCTGCTTGCGGACGGCCGCGCGGCGACCGCGGGCGCCGATGGCCGCATCGCGATCTGGACGCCCGGCAGGACCGAGCCCGACGCCGTGCTGGAAGGCCATACCGCGCCGATATCGGCACTGGCGGCTTCGCCCGACGGGACAACACTGGCCTCGGCGTCGTGGGACCAGACGTTGCGGCTGTGGCCGCTCACCGGCGGCGCGCCGCGCGTGCTGGAAGGCCATACCCAAAACGTCAACGGCGTGGCGTTCGCTCCCGATGGCCACACGCTGGTCAGCGTCAGCTACGATCAGAGCCTGCGGATCTGGCCGCTGTCGGGCTCGTCAGCCCCGACCGTCGTCGCGATGCCAAGCCCGCTCAACGCCGTTGCCATCGGCGGCGATGGCGAGATCGCGGCCGGCGGCGCCGATGGCAGGGTCTATTTCCTGACCGGCAATGGCGCGCGCACTGGCGATGCCGCCGCCGGTCCGCGGCCGGTGATCTCGCTTGCGATCTCGCCGGACGGCGCGCTGCTGGCCGCGGCCGGGATCGGCGGATCGGTGGCGGTGATCGACCGCAAGACGCGCGAGCTCGCGCGCACGCTGGTCGGACCGGGGCTGCCGGTCTGGTCGGTGGCGTTCCTGCCCGACAGCCGCACTTTGCTCACCGGCGGCGCCGACAACATCGTGCGGCGCTGGAACGCGGTGACGGGAGAGCCGGTCGATTCGCTGCTGGTGGAGACGGCAGGCGATCCGCTCGCCGCCTATGCCGGCGACCGCGGCGCCGAAGTCTTTCGCGCCTGCGTCGCCTGCCATACCCTCGGCGCCGGGCAGGCCAACCGGGCGGGCCCGACCTTGGCCGGCCTGTTCGGCCGGCGCATCGCCACCGCGCCGGGCTATCATTTTTCCGAAGCCCTCAAGCGCCTCGATATCGTCTGGACCCCGGAGACGGTCTCGAAATTGTTCGAGATCGGGCCTGCGGCCTACACGCCGGGCACCAAGATGCCGGAGCAGCGCATCGGCTCGGAAGCAGACCGCGCCGCGCTGGTGAAATTTCTCGAGCGCGCGACGCGGAAATAGCTGGACCGCTGCGGCGGATGGTGGCGGAGTCTCATGCTCTGAATCTACTTCCGCTTTCGGCGGCGTAGCGGACATGGCCGGACTTACTGCTGGCCCGACCCGGTCGCGAATGACCCAAAGCAGACTCCATTGGCGAAATCTCAGCTAGCGGGTTTGGAAAAGAACCCTTCCAATTCGCGGGCCGGGACAGGCGGACACGAAGTTATCCGCTCAAAAACATGATCGGGAATCGGGTCTAGAAGGCTCGGACGGTGAACTATGAAGCTTAGTTCTCCCTGTCGATCCCGCCTATTCAAAAACAAATCGGCCGGACTTGGCGGACCTTCTAAACTACCTATCATCCACGCAGTGCCCGGCAACCCGCTCATGCCCAATCTCGGGACGGCAATGCCGTAATTGTAGCTAATTTTACCTCCGCGTCTCGATGTCTGTTCAAACATATTAACGCCTACATAGAAGTGATCGTTGTTGTTAGTAAACTTCGCTCCCAACGCCCGCAAGACCGCATGCATCGCAGCAATCTTCATGTACGGAGACGAGTCGTTTCCCATGATCTCATGAAATTGCAGCGATAACTCGGACGCTGGCATTTGGCCAAGCCACTTCCATCTTTGGAGTGACCGAGCCTTCGAGAGCATGTCACGATACGTCGCATTGCTCACAGGCCCGAACGTGCAATCGTCCTGTGCAGAGTCGGTGAAGGGCAATGTAAAAGGAAGCCACGGTGTAACTCTCGGGAGGGCAAGAGCCACAAGCGCCATGAATACGAGGCCTAAAACTAGTTTGCGCATGTTATCGGTAGTAGCAGCCTTACCGCTCGATTAGACTAAGAATGGTCGTTGACCCGATTGCGCAGAGTCAAGCCAGGTAAACAATCTGCTAATGACCCTTTGCGATTATCCGCCGATGTCCGCAACTGGCACCTTTGAGACGTGGCGGACGGTCGGTGGCGAGGTCTGTTCATAGGGTAGAGCGGAAGTCGTCGGTACACCGTCAAACCGGGGCTATTGACCCCAAGCGGACGTTAATTGTTCACGGTTACGTTGGATTCTCCCCCGACTTCTTAGTTGCCATTTGCCATCTACACGAAAGACGTCAGCAGGGTTGCGTTAAGCGTAACTGGGCGATGCGGCTGGATTGCAATCCAACAACGTGAGATTGTTTCCATCGTCACCACGTGGACTGTTAGGTCGATGAATAGACGAGGCCTCTTTCTAGCATTGGGTGCTGTCTCCGTGGCCGCATGGCTGGTATACGGCTTCCTATTTAGGCCTAGCGCATTCGAAGCAACGTTTGACGACAACCTGGCCAGATTTCCTTTGGCCGCTTCGATGGCATCGCAAGATCCCAATCTCAGGGAGATATTCCTTCGTCGGACCGAAGCAGCCTTCGCTCGAGGTGGATGGGTGGCAGCCAATAAGGCACTCAGGATAAGCCTTGCAGCAGAGGTCGAGGTCTATGCCGACGACGAGCATATCAATGCGATAACCCGCGCTGAGCTGGCTTTACTCCGCGATCTTGAAAACAAGCCGCTGGCTTGCAGGGCATTTCTGTTCGCGGGCGGCATGGCCGATGAACTGCCGCAAGCGAAGCCGGACGATCAGCTTGCGTGGTTTGCGCACCAAGCCGCCTTGCAAAACGGATTCGAAAGAAGACTGAGTGGGATCGGTTGGACGAGACCCAACGAAAAAGAGACCGCGGATGTCATGCGGTTTCTCGGTCGCGGACCGATCGCGGCACTGACGCCTGCCGAATTAACTGCGACCGCCAACTATCTCGACGGTGACCCGGATTTGGCCTGTAGCGCCGCCATCAAAGAAGCATGGAATCTGACAGCTATGGACGCCGCTGATGCGGCCCTGGTCCGACGCGTTCTCATGGCAAATTCAGCGAGGATCGACGTTGCCAAGGTCATGTCCAAGATATGCGCCGAACCCAACAATGGGTGGTCCTGCCCGTAGAGCCGCCGTCGGGAACTTGTCACGGCAGACATTGGGCGCGCATTCGCGCGACCCCGTGGGCCAACCGTCCCCGCCGACTACGAACTTGCTTCATAAGAATGTCCTCTTCTGGCACATCGCGTCATTTCGCGGCGCTGCGGAACTTGATCGCGATCGGGCATAGCGGACATCGATCAAGCTTCACCAATCAAGCTCGGTCTATGAGTACGCGCCCTAGCCCCGCGCCGTCCCGATCATCACGTCGATCGCGCCCTTCACGATCGCCTCGAGCTGCTTGCGCGGCACCCGCGCGCGCGCCCGGATCGCAATGGTGTGGACGGTCGCGGAGGCGAGCTGCGCCAGCACCTGCGGATCGGCTGACGGCGGCAGTTCGCCCTTGTCCTTGGCGAGGCTGAAACAGGCCGCGAACGCCTTGTCGAGTTCGGCAAAGCCTTCCAGCACCATGGCGCGGATATCGGGATCGGACACCGCTTCCGACGCCGCGGTCATCACCGTGAAACAGCCGCGCGGTCCGCTATCGCCGGAAAGATAGATGTCGAGCGCTACCGCAAAGATGCGCTGCAGCCTTTTGCGGATCGGCAATTCGTCCTTGAAGATATCGATCATCGCCGCACGGGCGTCGGCGCGGTAGCGCTGGTAGCTCTTGATGTAGAGCTCGCGCTTGTCGCCGAACGCGCCATAGAGGCTCGGCCGGTTCATGCCAGTGGCGGCGCTGAGGTCGTCGAGCGAAGTGGCGGCGAAACCTTCCTTGCGAAACAGGTCGAGCGCCTTGCCAAGCGCCACTTCGGGCTGGTAGGCGCGCGGCCGGCCGCGCCGCTTCGGCGCAACCGCCTCCGATGTGGCGGACGGCGGCGGCCTTGTATTTTTTTGTACCATTTTGCAAAAAATTCCTTGACCCGGTTTATATTATGCGGAACAGTATAAAAATCAACCCCGGTTCAGGAGGCTGAACCGAAGCCAAGGGAGGCTCCCCATGGATCTGTATTTCTCGCCGCTGGCCTGCTCGCTGGCAACCCGCATCGCGCTGTACGAAGCCGGCGCCGAGGCCAACTATCTCGAGGTCGATCCGAAGACCAAGGTCGTGCAGAACGACGGCTCCGATTTCCGTCAGGTCAACCCGCTCGGGCTGGTGCCGACGCTCCGCACCGACGAAGGGCTGGTGCTGACCGAGAACGCGGCGATCCTGCAATATGTCGCCGACCGCTTTCCGCAGGCCGGCATCTCGACCGGTCCCGGCATGGACCGCAGCCGGCTGCATCAATGGCTCTGCTTCATCGGCACCGAACTGCACAAGGGCTTGTTCGTGCCGTTGCTCGACAAGACCGCCCCGCCCGAGATGAAGACCCATGTTCTCGGCAAGGGCCTGTCGCGGCTCGACTATCTCGACAACTATCTGAAGGGTCGCGAATTCCTGCTCGACCATTTCAGCGTCGCCGACGCCTATCTGGTCACGATCATCAACTGGACCATGGCGACACCGCCGATCGAGCTTTCGAAATGGCCCAACGTGAAGGCCTATTACGAGCGGCTGCGCGCGCGCCCGAGCATCGCCAAAGCCTCCGCCGAGGAGTTCACGCTGTACCAGGCCGAACTCGCGCGGCACAAGGCGGCGGCGTAACTCCAACTCGTGTCCCGGACGCGGTGCAGCGCCCTTTGGCGGTGCACCGCAGAGCCGGGACCCACGGCGTTTCAAACAAGATGGACC
>JBAQER010000500.1:0-6777 GCA_049286845.1 Bradyrhizobium sp. | reverse complement strand
GTGATGGGCGTGGCGCCGATCATGGTTGTGCTGGGGGCGATCTATCATTGGTACCCAAAGGTCACGGGGCGGATGCTGGATGATTGGCTGGGCAAGTTTCATTTCTGGGTTACGTTCCTCGGTGCCTACCTGATCTTCTTTCCCATGCATTATCTCGGGCTGCTCGGAATTCCGCGCCGGTATCACGACATCGGCGAAGCGGCGTTCATCCCGCCGTCGGCCCATACGCTGAATGCCTTTATCACCGTGGTGGCGTTGACCGTGGGCTTCGCCCAGATGGTGTTCCTGTTCAATCTCGTCTGGAGCCTGTTCAAGGGCAGGCCTTCAGGCGGCAATCCATGGAGGGCGACAACACTGGAGTGGCAGACGCCGCAGACGCCGCCCGGCCACGGCAACTGGGGCAAGGAGCTCCCGGTGGTCTATCGCTGGGCGTATGATTACAGCGTGCCAGGCGCCGCGCAGGACTTCATCCCGCAGAACCAGCCGCCGGCGACGCGGACCGTTCAGGGAGTTGCGCCGTGAGCGCCATCGTCCTGTTCATGGCTGTGATAGCGGTCATCGTCGGATGGTGGCTCTCGCAGCAGCGGCTGACGGCCAAACCCTGGCTGGAAGAAGATCGGGCCGGTGACTTCCCCGGCACGGGGGCAATGACCTTGCCGGCAGCCAAGATCGGACTGGGAGTGTTCCTTGCTGTCGCCGGCTCGTTGTTCGCGCTCTTCATCAGCGCCTACTCCATGCGCATGAACATGGTGGACTGGCGGGCGCTGCCCGTGCCCAGGCTGTTGTGGTTTAACACGGGCGTCCTGGTCTTGAGCAGTGTCGCGCTGCAGTGGGCACACGTGGCCGCGCGGCGGAACGACATGGACAGTGCAATCGTCGGCCTGTGCGCAGGGGGAGCATCCGCCGTTACGTTCCTGGTCGGGCAACTGTTGGCGTGGCAACAGCTGCGGGTCGCGGGGTATTTCGTGGCGTCCAATCCAGCCAATTCCTTCTTCTACCTGATGACCGCGGCGCACGGGCTGCACCTGATGGGCGGTCTGGTGGCACTGGGCAGAACGACCGCGAAGGTGTGGCGTGGCGCCGAGATGACCCAGGTGCGCCAGAGCGTGGAACTCTGTGCCATCTACTGGCATTTCCTGCTGTTGGTCTGGCTGGTCTTGCTTGGTCTGCTGACGGGCTGGACGGATGATTTCGTCGACATCTGTCGCCGGTTGCTCAGCTAGGGAGATGCCAGATGGCCGAGACTGCGTTGACAAACACCGGACAATCGCCTGCGCGGATGGCAGGCTGGCAAGGCATCGCCGCCGACTGGTCCTCGGATCAACGCGCTTTCAAGAATGTCTCCTGGGGCAAGGCCATGATGTGGATCTTCCTCCTGAGCGACACCTTCATCTTCAGCTGTTTTCTGCTGTCGTACATGACGGCGCGAATGTCCACGACCGTGCCGTGGCCGAATCCGAGTGAGGTATTCGCTCTCACGATTGCGGGACGACACATCCCCCTCATCCTGATCGCCATCATGACCTTCGTCCTGATCAGCAGCAGCGGGACGATGGCGATGGCCGTCAATTTCGGTTACCGCCGCGATCGCGTCAAAGCCGCAGCCTTGATGCTGGTCACGGCGGCATTTGGCGCAACGTTCGTCGGAATGCAGGCTTTCGAATGGACCAAGCTGATCATGGAGGGCGTCCGGCCCTGGGGCAACCCCTGGGGTGCGGCGCAGTTCGGTTCAAGCTTCTTCATGATCACAGGCTTCCACGGCACCCATGTGACGGTCGGCGTGATCTTCCTGATCATCATCGCGCGGAAGGTCTGGCGCGGAGATTTCGATGTCGAAAGGCGAGGCTTTTTCACGAGCAGGAAGGGGCATTACGAGATCGTCGAAATCACCGGCCTGTACTGGCACTTCGTCGATCTCGTGTGGGTTTTCATCTTTGCCTTTTTTTATCTTTGGTGAGGTCGGCGCATGGCAGACGCAGCGGTACACACAGAAGGACAACAGCCATCGCTACACATTCATGTGCCTGACGCACTCGCATCAGGGGCCACGCACGCAAAGGGCCAGCAGCATCCGATCAAGCTTTATCTCGTGGTCTGGGGCTGGTTGTTCGTTCTCAGCACCTGCTCCTATCTCGTCGACTACTTTGGCCTCCATGGCCATCTCAGATGGTCGCTGATCCTGCTGTTCATGGTGTTGAAGGCTGGCCTGATCGTCGCCGTATTCATGCATATGGCCTGGGAGCGGCTGGCCCTGGTCTACGCCGTTCTGCTGCCGCCCGTGCTGGTGTTGGTGTTTGTGGCGATCATGGTGTTCGAATCCGATTACACGCACCTCATCCGGGTCATATCCTTCACGTCGCCGACATAGATACCACTGCCTCGTACCTGAAGGAGGAGGTCATGACCACATACGTCATGCTTGCAAATTGGACGGACCAGGGCGTGCTGAAAGTGAAGGATTCGCCGCGTCGCCTGGACGCGGCAAAGAAAGCCCTCAAGGATATGAGCGGCGAGTTCAAGCTCTTCTTCCTCACCATGGGCGACTATGACATCGTCGCGATCTACGAAGCTCCTGATGATGCCGTGGCGGCACGGTTCAACCTGCAGCTGGGCATGCTGGGAAACATCCGGACGCGCACGCTGAAAGCGTTTCCCGAAGCTGCCTTTCGGGAAATCATCAACTCGCTGAACTAGCCGGCACGAGGGCGCGCTCGCGAAGAGCCGCAAATTGTTCAGATCTGGTCTTGCGAGAAGATCCTTCCGAGCGATTGGGGCGGGGACTGTCCTGCCGGAGGCAAGCTCGCGAAGGTGCGGTAGCGGGCGCAGTCGGCGAAGTCGGGCCGCTCCTTCGAGCGCAAAACCTGTTCCTGGACACTGCTTGGCTGGACGGTAGGCCGCGTCGACCCGCGCGATGCGTGCCCCGCCGCTGTTGGCCGGCGCAGAGGAGGTGGTCGCAGGGACATTGTCCATTTGTGTTATTGGCGCAAAGCGGACAGCCGAGAGAAGAACCGTGTGAACTAGCTCACAAGCGAGCAGCTTACCAAGAGCTACAGTGCCTTTTAAGGGCCGATGTCTCAACTTCTGTAATAGAGCCTCCCCAGCGCGCCATCGGGCACAGAGAACGGGGATACAGTGACATTAGTTCAAACTGCACCCCGACTGACCTGGCGGCACTTTTGTAAGGGCAAGCACGGAGGGCAATTCAGCTCCGATCTTCTCACGTTGCACGGTCGAATATAGTCGAGCGCGCAAGAATCTCCCGTCACCGCGCGGGCTGCCATTAGTCGGCAATTTTCAACGATTGCTTGATTTCGAAGAGTTGCACCTACGGTCGACCGGCCATCTGGGGAATGCCGGATGTGAGCCGTTGCGTTTGAATCGTATCGTCAACGTTCAGAGTCGTTGGACACAACGAGGCCAACAAATGAAACCCAATATCAACGACGTTTCGAATCTGCGAGATCTCAAGCAACTGCTCGCGGAGAAGAATGTAGCCGCTCCTTCAATCAGCACCCTGGAGAAAGCCTTGAAAAAAGGCATGGCCTTCCGGGGCCTGGACGATCTTGCGCTTCTCAACATCCCCACGCTGGACCTCACGGTCGTGGGAGGACTCGTTGATTTTGGTCCGGCGATCGTGGTCGTGAAAAACATCAAGACGGTAGCTTACCGCTTTAATCCAGTGGGCGATGAGGCGTTCTTCTTCGGCTACCAATTCGTCGTTACGACTCTCAATAAAGACGGCTTCGCGATCGAGCAGTCGTTCCCGATCGAATATCCCAATGTCGTCATCGTCGACTTCGATCTGAACGACCTCTTCACAGGCAGCGTCGTCACACTCCGCGTGAACACCGCACAGGGCCAGCGCGCAAAACTTCGCCTTGGCGGCAACACCGCGCCCTTGAACGACGAAACCATCGAGGTAACGATCTCCTCGCTCAACAATAGAACTATCGACGTCGAAGTCGAGAAACTGGAGCATGCGGCCAATCCCCCGATAAGCGCCACCTATCCCATCAAGGGCAAAGTCATCTCCAATCGCGCCGACGCGAAGTTGGACGGGTATCAGGTTGTGATTTTTGCGGCAACGGAGAACCTGCCCAACAGCACCACACCGGATTTTTCACCAGTTGCGTCCGCACGCACGGAAACCAACGGCTACTTCGTTACCGGTCCTGTACTGTTCGTGCACAGCACCGACATTGATCGGATTACCGCGGCCAAGGCGCTGGTATCCAAGGAAGACTTCAGCGCCGAGCTTCCCGTGCGCCTGGTCGTTGCCGGCGGCGACGATACCACTCCGCCTTCGTCCCGGCTTCCCGATCGGATCATATTGGTGATCAATGAAAATGTCGCGCCTGAAACTGACGGGGCGCCGGCGAAGGACTGCGGCTGCACCGACCTGAATTTTCACGAGAAGAAAGTCTTCGAAGAGTACAGCTACTTCACTGTCGTGCGCACAAGCGAACCCTCCATCATCGCTGACGTGCTCGAAGACGAGAAGGAAGTCGACCTCCAGGATATATACGGCATTCCGGGGTTCGTTCCCTTCCGCGTATTTCAGAAATTCAACGCAATTCAGAACCGTCAAATCAAGGCAACGCTCCAACCCCCGACGTTTACAGCCACCGCGCTGACAACGGGCGCCGCGGCCATTGCCAGAGGCGCTATCGACAAGTCGGCAGTTTTCAACCAGGACCTGATGGATCGGCTTCTGGTCGAACACAAGGTGAATACGGTCATCAAGGGCAATGCCAAGCCGGTATTCAAGGGCCGTACGCATCTCAACCAAACGAACCAGATTGATTGGGATGACGAACCCACCATCTATCAGGCAGCAAGCATCGCGCACGGCCACCTGTTGCACTTCAAGCAGGAATGGATGCCCGACGGCTACTCCATCGGCGACATCGTTTACTCGCTGCCATTGGCGCCCGGCCAGAAGAAGCAGATTGCGGTGCTCGATTGGGAGCGTCGCGAGAGCGCGGCAAACTCGCAGTCGCTTGACTACGAAGAATCGCTCAACAACAGTCTCGTGCGCGATCGCGACGTCAGCGAAATAGTGAGCGGCACTCTCGCCGAGAACATTCGGGGCAACTCCAAAGCCACCACCGGTGGAATCGGTTTTGGGTTTGGCAGCGCCATCATGGGCGTCTTCAACGGCGGTAGTTACGGCGGCCTGCTGGGAATCAGCGGCGGTAAGAGCTCATCCGGTTCCAGCGCCAGTCAGAGCTCCAGCCGAGAGAGCACGGCGAACAGCTTGCAGAGTATCCGTGACCGTACTTCGCAGGCCGCCAGCGTCGTTCGTTCCCAGCGCTCCACCGTCGTGCAAACGGTGAGCCAGGGCGAACGTGTGCAGGCCACCGCGGAATCGGTGGCGAATTACAACCACTGCCACGCCATCACCATCCAGTATTTCGAAGTCCTGCGGCATTTCGCCATTCGAAACCGCCTGGCCGGCGTGCAGGAATGCCTGTTCGTGCCCTTGGAAATGTCTCCATTTGACCTGGATAAATGCCTGCGCTGGCGCAGCGCGCTGGAGAAGCATCTCTTCCGCCGTGAGCACGTGAAAGCCTTCGACGCCGTCGCGCGCATCCAGAACGAAAAAGAGAGCCCCTTCGAAAACTACTACGACAGCATCGGCTTCCCTCGAAAGAATTTCGCCGAGCAGGCCATCAACAGCTACAGCGGCGAGCTGTTCATGGAGTTCTTCTTCTTCAACACGAAGGAGAAGAAGATTGATGATGAGATCATTGCGTTCTTCTCATTCTTTGGAATTTCGCTGGACGCCTTCCGCGACAAGAATATCACCGATGAAGAACTGGCGCAGCACGTTGGGCCCCGCGCCATCGAATACCTGCTCGATGCCTTCACTGTCGAAACCGACAAGGGCGTCGACCTGAAACTCGATCTCACGCTGATCTCCACGTTCCGCCAGAACTCGCTGCTGCGCATTTCCATGCGCCAGAGTCCCACCACCAGAACGGACGTCGCGCGCGAACAGATCGCCGCCATCAATATCAAGCTCGACCTCACCAAGCTGTCGTCGCAGGCAGCAGACAACCTGCGGCAGTTCCAGAACAAGTTCATGAAGATCCGGCTGCGCTCCGGCAGCCTGCGCTACCGCACCGACAACCTCTCCGGCAGTCTCTTTTCCGGCAGCCTCGATAACGACATCTTCGCCGACGGCGACGGCGCTTACATGCCCACTCCGCTCACGCGCGAAGAGTTGCGCAACCCGCGCGGCGAGGATGTGAGCGCGGCCAACAACCTCATTCATCACCTCAACGAAAACCTCGAATACTATCACAAGTGCCTGTTCTTCGACATGACGCCCGAACGCCGCTTCATGTTGCTCGACGGCATCATCGCCCCGGGTAAAGCGCAGGGCCGGAGCGTCGCTTCCGTGGTCGAGAACCGGGTGATCGGCATCGCTGGCAACTCCCTCATCATGCCCGTTGCCCCGGGCTATCAGCTCGACCCGACCATCGACGAAACGTTTGATCTCTTCGCGCAATATTACCACGAAGATCCCGAACCCATGCGCATCAGCGTCCCAACCAAGGGGATTTACGCCGAAGCCGTAATGGGCAAGTGCAATTCGTGCGAAGCGAAGGACGAGAGTCGTTTCTGGCGCTGGGAGGAGTCTCCGATTCCCGATAGCCCCACCACGCCGATCCTCCCGATCAACACCGACACGCGCCGTGCCGACCCCGGCGATTTGCAGCCGAAGGATTTCCCGGCGCCTGTCGTGAGTATCCAGAACGCGCCGAACATACC
>JBAQER010000499.1:0-10592 GCA_049286845.1 Bradyrhizobium sp. | reverse complement strand
GTGCTGACGGGTGCAAGTTCGGGAAAGAGCATCGATTTCGGATGCCACGCGCGTTCACCCGTGTTCGGCGGCTTGCTATCTGTGCGGAGTGAAGACATGGCTTTTGATTTGTCGATGCCGATCCTGGTGGTCGATGACTACAACACCATGATCCGGATCATCCGCAACCTGCTCAAGCAGCTCGGCTTCGAGAATGTCGACGACGCCAGCGACGGATCGTCCGCGCTCGCCAAAATGCAGGGCAAGAAATACGGCCTGGTGATCTCCGACTGGAACATGGAGCCGATGACCGGCTACGATCTGCTCCGGGAAGTCCGCGCCAGCCCGGAGCTATCGCAAACACCCTTCATCATGATCACCGCGGAATCGAAAACCGAAAACGTCATTGCCGCCAAGAAGGCCGGCGTAAGCAATTACATCGTCAAGCCGTTCAACGCCGCCACGCTGAAGACCAAGATGGAAGCGGTGTTTCCGGGATCGGCCGAATAATCCTCTCGCGCGATCTTGAGCACCTAATCCAGGCAATGGGCGACTGGACGGCAACCGTCCGCCGCTGCCCGATCCGGACGCTGAGCAGGTTCAATCACTCCCCCGGCGTTTGCCTGACCTTCCTCGGTCTGCGCGGATTTGCACTGCAGACCGCCGAGGCCGATCTCGCTCTTCGCCGCCGCGGCCGGGCGTGCGGCAGTACTTCTACGGTTTATGATCTTCACACACGGATAACGATAAGCGACGATATTTGCGTAAACAAAGGAGAACCTGATGTTTACGTTCGAAACGACCGACCAGAAAGAGGTCCGGCGTTTTCGCATCGCGCAGTTCAACGGCCGCACCGCAACGGCCAGATCCGGCGGGTCGGCGGTCACGGGCTACGTGCGATCGGTGCTGGAAAGCAAGTCGAGCGTTCCGCCGCGGTGGACCATCACGATTGTCCCAGCCGAGGCCAAGACCAGGACGCTGCGGCCCTCGTCCCGCGTTCGGGCCTTCGTGGAAGACCTCAACTGAGCGGCAGGGCGCGCGAGGCACCGCCGGCTTCGCTGTCCCGGCGAAAATCCGGATTTGGGACGGTCAGGCGGACGATCGGACATCGGCGATGGCGGACCCATCGGCGCGGCGCGCGGTCCGCGCTCTATACGGCGCCCGGATGCAGCAGCGCGGTGCGGACGAGGTCCGCCGTATTGCGCGCGCCGAGCTTTCGCATGGCTTCGGCACGATGGCTTTCGAAGGTCCTCGGGCTGATGCGCATCCGCAAGGCCCCCTCCTTGTTGGAGTACCCCTCGCTGATGAGATTCAGAACCTCACGCTCTCGCCTGGTCAGGGGTTTCTGACCTGGCTCCGCCGCAAACATGACGCCCGGTGCGCGCTCATTGGAGCGGCCGGTGCGCGCCTCCCACCCGGCCGCGCGGCCTGGCACGGTGACGGTTTCCTCATTCGTTCCGGCAATCTGCTTTATCATGGCGCAGACGCGCTCGGTTTGCTGAAGCGCATTCTCCACCACTGTCTGCAGGTAAACCCGATTGCCGTCGGTCTGCGAAAGCTGGTGGCTGTGTTGCTTGATTTCGCCCATGTAGAGCAGCAGCGCGGTCAGCGGCCCGTTGAGCTGGCGCGCGATTGCGGCCCCCGCTTCTTCCGTCGCCTTGGATCGCGCGGCCGACAGCCGGATCATCTCGAGTTCGTCGCTGCCGACCGGCGTGCCGCCCTCCGTCCACTTCAAAAAGGGCGAATCGGCGAATCGGTTTTCCTGCTGCGACATACAATTTGTTTAACGAGCCGGTCCTGTATGAGGGTTAATTTTGTACTCAGTAAGACTACGGGGATTTTAGCGAACCGTTCAGCCGCCGCCGGCTGCGATTTCCCGCCAAACCATTCGTCCGGCGCCAGAAATATACGACTGGTGCCAGAAATGCCGTAATCCTACGGGTCGTAGAAGTCCCCCCTGGGCGCCGGGCATATTCCCGTAGTTTCACGGGACTGTCCTTTAACGTCTTAATCTGCCGCCAACTGTTTTCATGCTTCCATGCGCGGCACGGTCCCGCCCGCAGGCGACGGGCCGATCGCCGACGTCGACTCCAATCGCGAAATCATGTGGCAATGGCACTAGCCGACCGGATCCAGGAATTTCTGCAGCGTCTGTCGCCGGTGACGCGCGGCACCCTGCTGACCGAACTCGAACGGCTGGAGATCTGCGGCGCTGAAATTCCCGGCGCAGCTCCGGTGCTGGAGAAATTGCGCGCAGAGTTCCGCAAGGACGGATCGACTCAAATCCGCGTCAGCAATCCCTCGCGATATTTCTTCGCGCCGCTGGAGCCGCTGTTGATCGACGCCGACCCGGAGCACGCCAATTCGGGACGGATATCGCGCGGTTCGCTGGCTCCGATATGGGAGTGGATCAGCCGGGATTTGCTGCCGACGATGGCGCGCGACTACATCAAGGAGATCACCGATCTGATCGCCAGCGACAATCAACGAGGCGCCCGCAAGGCGGCCGCCACGTTCCAGATCAAGGTCGTCAAGTCTCTCGAGAACACGATCGGCTCGCCGGATGCCGCCACCCAGACTCGCGCCAAGCTCGCGGCCTACACCACCGCGCGTTCGGCCTATGACGATCTGGTCAAGATGCTTGCCGTGATACGCGCGCAGGAAGCTCTTGCCAAGTTCAACGAGGGGCTGCCGGACAGGATCGCCAAATTCGACGACGCACAGGTCGCCAAGATCGCGACTCTGCTGGATGCGTTCGCCAGGAAGAACGCCGAGGTTCTCCCCTTTGCCCTGACGCTGGTGGCCGGGCGTCTGAAGACTCACTGGGAGTTGATGCGCCTCGCCACCAAAGCAGCGCCCAGCAAGAACGCCTCCGACATCGCCGCCACGCCCTACGCAATCGCGGTCTCGATGGTGCTGGACCGGCTCGACAACAGGCGGACGACGCTGCGCGTCGCCCTGAAGAACAACCGCGTGCTCGTCGCCAAGGAAATCCTGACCGAGATCTACGACACCGAATACGCCCTGCGGGTCCGCATCGATCGGCTCGACGAATCCGAATGGGGGCAACGGCTCGACAGACTGATCGACGCCATCGCCGCTCTCGTTGCATTGGAGATCAGCCGGTTTCCCGAAAAGATCGGCCATGTGCTGGGATCGCGCAGCCTGCGCAGCCACCAATCGCTTTCCGGACGTCTGACTTATCTGGCGTGGAAGGGGCGCGATGCGCTGGTCGAAGGTGCCGCCTTTTGCCGCAAGCTGGTCCGGGCGGCCTGAAAAATCCGCGCGCCTCAACGGCGGCGTGCGATCGCCGCTGCCGCACGGCGCACGTGCTCGGCTGCGGCGTGATCCGGCCGCAGGGCGCGTTACGGGTTCTTGACGCGACGCAGGTTCAGGAACTTCTCGAGAAAGCGTCCCGAGACCACGAACCTCAGCCACCAATACGCCATCCGCCGTGTGTTCATCTGCCCGGTCCTCGATGCTGGGAGCGTCCCCGGCCGGCCCGTGATTAGCGCCGAACCCCTTGGCCGCATGTGACATGCTTCACATTTGGCCCAACAAACGCGCCGGGCCGCGCCAGACAAGCGCGCGCAATTTGGCGCACGAAAAAGCCCGCCGGTTTCAGCCGGCGGGCTCTGATCTCATGTCGCTGCAAGCGCGACCGATCTGGGATCCCGGTACGTCCGCGGTAATCCCGAATCGGCCTGCGTTACATCGCGCGGAGGTTTTCCGCGCTGGTCTTGCCGCGCTTGCTGTCGACCGTCGCCTCGAACGAAAGCTTCTGGCCTTCGTTGAGCGAGCCCATGCCGGCGCGCTCAACGGCGCTGATGTGCACGAACACATCGTTGCCGCCATCGTCGGGCTGAATGAAGCCGAAGCCCTTGGTCGCGTTGAACCACTTAACTGTTCCGGTAGCCATTTTTACTTCTCCAAGATGCGCAAAGGCGCGAACTGCCCGCACGACCTTCGCGCGAGCTTAGATCCGATTTCAGCGATGTCTTGGGGAGTAGAGCCGGTTCGGCGCGATCAACAAGCAAATCGATTGTTCGAATGGCGTACGTTTACGCCACACTACCCGAAATAGCAAGCGAAACCGGCCAACATGACAAAATGCTAATAAAAGCAATGGCCGTCGCTCAACGGGGCCGCCGATCTAGGTCGGCCACGCCCGATGTTCCCGTCTCGCTCGATCCGAGCACGCCGCAATCGTGAAATCTTTGCAACCAACCTCCGCAAATTTTATTCGCATTGCGCGGTTTAACGTTACTCGAATAATTCAATTCTGCGCGCAAGATCACCATATTTGGAGCCACGCACGCCGCTAAGAAACTTTTCGCTTCAGGAGGAGGAGACTAGCGATGACGGATCAGATGTTCCGCGGCAAGCCGGAGGGAATTCACACAACCTTTGGGCGCCGCAAAGTCTCTCCTCGTGCATGTGTTGCAGACAGCAAAAAGCACCTTCGCGCGTTCCTTGCCGACGTCCTTGAAGATCTCGGCTTCGTCACCAGCGAATGCGCGAAGGCCGACGAATTGGGAGAGATCCTCGCGACCCAACTTCCGGATATCATTATCCTCGGAGTGTCGGTCGATGGAATCGAGGCCGGCAAACTTCTCGAAATCCTTGTCCGCCGAGAGTTCAGCGGCAAGGTTCTCGCCATCGGCGCCCGCGAGTCGATCATCGTCAAGGCGGTACGCCAGGTCGGCGAGGAATACGGGCTTGCGATGCTACCGCCGATCACCACGCCGTTCGCCGCCGAGACGTTGCGCGAACGCATTGCCATGCTCCTGCCGGAGGATCCAGTACCGAGCCCGGCAGTTCACGTGGCGGAAGCATTGCACGCTGGCTGGCTCGAATTGTGGTACCAGCCGAAGATCGATGCCCGCACCCTCGTGCGCTGCGGCGCCGAAGCGCTGGTCCGAATGCGGCATCCGACCTGGGGCGTAGTCCCACCGGCCTATTTCATCCCGGAAGACGACGATCCACACCTGCTGCGCCTGTCGGAGTTCGTGATCGACCGCGCCATGGAGGATTGGCACCACCTGCTCGAAAGGCACAATCCGACGGATATCTCGATCAATCTGCCGGCCTCCTTTCTCAAGGATCGCCAAGCCGTGCGCGATCTCTGTCGAAGGGTGCCGGCTCATCCGGCGTTTGGTGGCCTGCTCATCGAGATCAACAGCGCCGAGGTCATTCTCAATCAGGAGCTGCTGATCGATGTCGCAAAGGAAGTACGCCTTCACAACGTTGCGATTTCGATCGACGATGTTGGAGCCGACTGGCCGGCGCTGATGGGGATCGAAACTTTCCCCTTCGCCGAACTCAAGGTTGACCGGCAGTTCGTTACTGGCTGCGCAAACGACCGGCTAAAGCAGACGGTATGCCGCAGCATCATCGAACTCGCCAAGAGTCTTGGCGTCCGGGTCGTTGCCGAGGGAATCGAGAGCCGCGCCGATTTTGTCGCCGCGAACGAGATGGGTTTCGACCAGGTTCAGGGCTATCTGTTGGGCAAGCCCATGGGGCTCAAGAAATTCGCGCGCTCCGCCCTGATCCATCCGGTGCTCGTGACAAAGTGAACCGATCGGCGCAGCGAAGGCTGCGGTCGAATTCCGTCCTCGTCAGGCGCCGAAGCAGAGGCGGCAGATCAGCCGAGCCGGCTGATCTGTTCCTCGGTCACCACGCGTTCAACGTTCTCGGTCTTGCTCTTGATCCGGTAGCGCGGGCGGCCGTCAGCCTCGATCGGCAGGCAGGTGACGATGGTGTAGATGCTGCGCGGCTTGACGCCGGCGCGGCCCTGCGGCCCCTGCAGCTGGTGGAGGACGTCGTCGTTGATCGCGTAATTATGGGCCATCGCCTGATCTTTCCGGGTGAGACCGGGCTTTTAGGCGCAATAGGCCGAAAACGCAACAAACTTCACTGGTTAACAGGGATGCAGATACGCCATTCGGCGCGGTTCCGGCGGCTTTCCGGCCTGCCGGCGCCGCCGTCAGCCGCCGCTACCGACCGGTAAAGCGCGCCGGACGCTTCTCGACAAAGGCCGCCGCCCCCTCACGCAGGTCCTCCGTGACGAAGGCACGGCTCTGCGAGGAGGCCTCGTTATCGAGCGTGGACGCCAGCGACGCGTTCCAGGCCACGTCGATCTGGCTTTTGATCAGGCCGATGCTGACGGGCGGGCCGTCGGCAAGCCCCTGCGCGATCGCCAGGGCCTCGTTCAGCAAGTCGGCATCTTCCACCATTTTCCAGATCAGGCCCCATTGCTCCGCCTTTTCGGCGGGGAGCGGCTGGCCCGTCAGCGCCAGCGCGCGGGCTCGCGCGACGCCGATCGACCTTTGCAGGAACAAGGACGTTCCGCCATCGAGCGCGGCGCCAAGCCGCACGAAGCTCAGAATGAAGCGCGCCGAGCGCGCGGCGATCACGATGTCGCCCGCAAGCGCAATACCGACACCTGCTCCCGCCGCAGCGCCATTGACGGCGACCACGATCGGTTTGGATGAAGCGCGCATCTTCTCGATCACGGGATTGATGCTCGCGCGCATGCTCGCGCCGATCTGCTCTCCCGCCGCGAAAGTATTGCCGCCGCCCAGTTGCGCCCCGGCGCAGAAGCCCTTGCCGGTCCCGGTCAGCAGGATCGCCCGCACGTCGGAATCTTCAATTGCCGCATCGAGCGCCTGGCCCAGATCGACCAGCAGACTGCCGGCGAGAGCGTTGTACTGCGCGGGATTGTTGAGCGTCAGGACCGTGACGGAACCGCGCCGTTCGGTGAGAACCATCGACATGCTATCTCGTTCCCTCGTCAATCGCTGGCGCCGCCAGCCGCCGTCTGGCTGTCCGCTTGCGGACCGCGATGCCCGTTACAGGGAACGCGCGATCAGGAGCTTCATGATCTCGTTGGTCCCGCCGTAGATCTTCTGGATGCGGGCGTCGACGAACATCCGCGATATCGGATATTCCTGCATGTAGCCGTAGCCGCCATGAAGCTGCAGGCATTCGTCGGCGGTTTCCACCTGCTTCTGCGAGCACCACCACTTCGCCATCGACGCGGTGACGGTATCGAGTTCGCCGGCAATCAGCCGCTCGATGCACCAGTCGACGAATACCCGCGCGATCGTGGCTTCGGTCTTGCGTTCGGCAAGCGTGAACGCGGTGTTCTGGAATTCGATGATCGGCTGACCGAACGCCTTGCGCTCCTTGGTGTAGTCGGCCGTCAGCTTGATCGCGCGCTCCATCGAAGCCACGGCGCCGATGGCGAGCAACAGCCGCTCCTGCGGCAATTGCTGCATCAACTGAACGAAGCCGCTGCCTTCCTCGCCGCCGAGCAGGTTTTCGGGAGGCGCCACCGCATTGTCGAAAAACAGTTCGGAGGTGTCGGAAGCGTTCAAACCGATCTTGTCGAGATTGCGCCCGCGCCTGAAGCCATCATTATCAGCGGTCTCGACGACGATCAAAGAGAGGCCCTTGGCGCCCGGCCCGCCGGTTCGCGCCACCACGATGACCAGGTCGGCGGCCTGGCCATTGGTGATGAAGGTCTTCTGGCCGTTGATCACGTAGTTGTTGCCCTGCTTGCGCGCCGTCGTCCGCACGCCCTGCAGGTCGGAGCCGGTTCCGGGCTCGGTCATGGCGATGGCGCCGACGAACTCGCCGCTTGCCATTTTCGGCAACCAGCGGCGCTTCTGTTCCTCGGAGCCATAATTCAGGATGTAATGTGCCACGATGCCGCTATGCACCGAAACCCCGGTGGTCACTTCCGGCACCACGCTTTCGATGTCCTCGATCACGGCGGCGTCGTAGGCGAAGCTGGCGCCGAGGCCGCCATAGGCTTCCGGCACGCTCGGCAGCAAGGCGCCCATCTCGCCGAGCGCCCGCCAGGCCGAGCGGTCGACCATTTTTTGCTTGCGCCATGTCTCGGCGTGCGGCGCCAGATCCTTGGCGAGGAATTTGCGGAACTGGTCGCGGAAGACGTCCAGCTCCTCGGTCATCCAGGACGAACGGTAGGTCATTCGGCATCGCCTCACACGAGAGAATGGTTGCGACAACGCGTTGCACATCGGCAACCGCATGTAACGCCAATATCTGCAACGGGACCAGAGCTTCCCGTTTCGAAATATCCGCGCCTCAGATCAGGAGGCCACCGCCGGCTACCACCACCTGGCCGCTGATGTAATTCGATTCCGGGCTGCAGAAGAGATAGACGGCGTCGGCGGCTTCTTCCGGCGTGCCGCCGCGGCCGAGCGGAATCATCCGCGACATGGCGTCGAGCATTTGCGGCTGGACGCCGACCTTGATGTCGCGCCCGGCGACATCGATGGTCTTCTGCTGGGCTTCTATCGGCTGGGTCAGGCGGGTATTGATCAGACCGAAGGCCACGCAATTGACGTTGACCTTGTAGCGTCCCCATTCCTTGCACATCGTGCGCGTCAACCCGATCAGCGATGCCTTGGCCGAGGAGTAGCTCGCCTGCCCGGCATTGCCGTAGAGCCCGGCGATCGACGAGATGTTGACGACCTTGCGGAAGACCTCGCGGCCGGCTTCGGCTTCCCTCTTCGCCATGATCCGGATCGGTTCGGACGCCGCGCGCAGAATGCGGAAGGGCGCGACCAGATGCACGTCGAGCATGGCCTGGAACTGCTCGTCGGTCATCTTCTGGATCGTCGAATCCCAGGTGTAGCCAGCGTTGTTGACGATGATGTCGAGGCCGCCGAAGGTCTCCATGGCCGCATTGACGAAACGGTCGGCAAAGCCGGCCTCCGACACGCTGCCATTGACCGCGATCGCCTCGCCGCCGGCCGCCCTGATTTCGGCGGCAACGGCGTCGCCGGGCGCCGCATCGAGATCGTTGACCACGACCTTGGCGCCCTCGCTCGCGAGCTTCAGGGCGATGGCGCGGCCGATGCCGCGCCCCGATCCGGTGACGAGCGCGACTTTCCCCTTGAGTTTCGGCATTTTGTTTCCTTGATCAGAGCGCGATGATGGCTTCTCCGGCGAGCTTGATCTCGCCGTTGTCGTCCTTGGTGGTCAAAGCGAGCCTGGCTCGCTTTTCGCCCTTGTCCTCGAACAATTCGGTGACACGGCCCTCGCAGGTCAGGCGCGCGCCGAGCTGCGTGATCGCCGCAAAGCGCGTCGAGAACGAACGAATGCGATCCGGGGCAACCGCATCGGTCAGCGCCTGACCGAGATAGGCCATGACCAGCATGCCGTGCGAAAATACGTCCGGGAAACCCGCGGCCTTGGCGAAATCGATGTCGACATGGATCGGATTGTGGTCGCCCGAGGCGCCGCAATAGAGCGCCAGCGTGTGACGCGAGATCGGCGGGAAGGTTTTGTGCACGATCCGCTCGCCAATATCAGGAGCGGTGGTTGCCGTTTCGCTCATGATGCCCCCTGGTTCCGCACCACAATGGTGCGCGCGGTATCGGCGACGCGAACGCCGTGCTGATTGGTGACCTCGGTTTCGACGACCACCATCGTCATCGCGCCGCCCTTCTTGTCGGCAACGTCGGTGACACGCGACTTGAAAGTGAGGGTGTCGCCGACCACCACGGGCGCGTGATAGGTGAAGCGCTGCTCACCGTGCAGCACGCGGGCCAGATCGATGTTCAGGTCGGTCAGAAACTCGAACGGGCACTCGTTATCCATCAGTTCGAGGCAGAACAGATAGGTCGGCGGCACCGGAATCGCGGAATAGCCCGCGGCGTGCGCGGCCGCCTCATCGCGGTAGACCGGATTGCGCTCGCCGAGCGTGTTGAGGAAATAGCGCAGGCGTCCGGGCTCGATGCGCGCGGTGACCGGCGTGAAGCTGCGCCCGACGGCGGATTGATCGACCATGTCTGCTGCCTCACGCGCGCTCGTACAAAGTCACTACGCAAGCGCCGCCAAGGCCGAGATTGTGCTGCAATCCCAACCGCGCGCCGTCGACCTGGGTGGCCGCGGCCGTTCCGCGCAATTGACGCGTCAGCTCGTAGCATTGCGCCAGTCCGGTCGCGCCGAGCGGATGGCCCTTCGACAGCAGGCCGCCGGAAGGATTGGTGACGATTCCGCCGCCGTAGGTATTGTCGCCGTCGTCGATGAATTGCGCCGCGCCGCCCTCCGGACAGAGACCCAGGGCTTCGTAGGTGATCAACTCGTTCTGGGCGAAGAAATCGTGCAGCTCTACCACGTCGAGATCCCCAGGGCCGATGCCCGCGGCTTCGTAGACCTTGCTGGCGGCGTCGCGCGCCATGTCGAAGCCGACGACCTGCATCATGTCGCTTGCGCCGAACGTCGATGGCGTGTCGGTGGTCATCGCCTGCGCGGCGATCCGGACGTCCTTGCGCAGGCCGTACTGGCTGGCGAATTTCTCCGACACCAGGACCGCGGCCGCGCCGCCGCAGGTTGGCGGGCACGCCATCAGCCGCGTCATCACGCCCGGCCAGATTACCTGGTCCTTCATGACGTCATCGGCGGTGACTTCCTTGCGGAACAGCGCCAGCGGATTGTTCCTGGCGTGACGGCTCGCCTTGGCGCGAACCTTGGCGAAGGACTCCAGCGGCGTGCCGTACTTGTTCATGTGGCTGAGGCCGGCGCCGCCGAAATAGCGCAGCGCCAGCGGGACGCCGGGGGCGTCGACCAGCTTGTCC
>JBAQER010000498.1:0-3217 GCA_049286845.1 Bradyrhizobium sp. | reverse complement strand
GTTTCCCGCGGCTGCGGCCAATAGAGCCAACTTGCAGCGAAGGTCGCCACAATGACGACCGCCGTTATCGACCCAATCCATCTTGTCGAGGGGATCGCCCCGCGCTCTTCTTTTGCTGCGGCAGGCGCGAGCTTGACGAGTTCGAGCGCCAGCAATGGCACGGCGCCGGCGGCCAGCAAGACGAAGCCATCCTGGTAAGGAAGTTGTGACGTCGACAAGAAACGCGAGAGCGTGGCGTTGATGTGAGTCCACATCTGGATCGTGATGGACACGCTCACGACGAGGAGCAAATTGAGGTTCGACATAAGGTCCAGGCGCCAGATCGGCGTCGTCTGGCTGCGCGCGCCCAGCGAAATCAGCAGTTGCGCGAAGACCATCCCGCAGAAGGCGTAAGTGCGCGCGACCTCGAGGCCCCCGGATTGCAGCCCCCATAAAAAGGCGAGGAAAGTTACGCCAGCGATGAGCGATCCGGTCAACAACATCGCCCAGAAAAATCGCGCATCCGCGAGCTGCTCTCCCCGCGCGCGCGGACGCTGGCTCATTAGTCCTGGATCGACGCGGTCCGCCGCGAGACATAGCGCCGGCGGCCCGTCGGTGACGAGATTGATCCAGAGCAGATGAATGGGCAGGAGAGGCGTCGGGAGACCGCTGACGATGCAAATCGTGATGAGCAGCAGTTCGCTGGCGTTGCAGCCGAGAAGGTATAGCAGGGTCTTGCGAATGTTCTCATAGATGCCGCGGCCTTCCTCCACCGCGTCGACGATGGTCGCGAAATTGTCGTCGGTGACGATCATGTCGGACGCCTGCTTCGTCACTTCCGTGCCGATTCGGCCCATCGCTACCCCGATATCGGCGCCCTTGATTGCCGGCGCGTCATTCACGCCATCGCCGGTCATGGCGACGACGGCGCCGTTCGCCTGCCACGCCCTGACGATGCGCAATTTGTGCGCGGCGCTGACGCGCGCATAGACGGCGATTCTGGGGACGCGTTGCTGCAGAGCGTCATCGGTCAGCCGGTCGAGTTCGACGCCCGTCGCTACCTGACCTTCTTCAGCGAGCCCCAACTCCCTGCCAATGGCGATGGCGGTGCGCGGATGATCGCCGGTTATCATCACAACCCGGATGCCGGCGGCTTGGCATTTTGCGACGGCCTCTTTCGCCTCGGCCCTCGGGGGGTCGTATAAGCCGGCGAGTCCCACGAAAACCAGATCACGCTCGACGGTTTCCGGGGTAAGTTGATCGAGCGACAATCCATCGAAATCGCGATAAGCCGCGCCGAGCACGCGCAGCGCCTTGCCGGCCAGATTGGCGTTTTGCCGGGCGAGTTCTTCGCGATCCGCGTCGGTCAGCGGATGAACGCCGTCCTCGCGCCAAATGTGTGAGCATTTGGCCGACAGCATCTCTGGGGCGCCGTTTGTGAGAACGCGCAGACGCCCATCGGGCAAGCGCCGAACAATCGAATGCAGCTTGCGGTCGGAATCAAAGGGGATTTCGTGAACCCTCGGATCGTCCCGGTCCAACGCGCTCCGGTCGGCGCCTGCTTTTTGACCCGCGGAGAGCAGCGCGCCTTCGGTCGGGTCGCCAATAACGCTCCACGCATTGTCTTTCGATCGCTCGAATTGAGCGTTGTTGCAACCGACAAGGATTTGCGCCATTTGGCGCAGCGCGCTGTCGCGACTGGGGTCGACGGCCGCGCCGCTCAATCGCACAACGCCTTCGGAACCGTAGCCCTCGCCGGAGACCTCGTAGGTCCGGTCGGCGACGACCATGGCGCGGACGGTCATCTGACCAACGGTCAAAGTTCCGGTCTTGTCGGTGCAGATGACATTGGTCGAGCCCAGCGTCTCTACGGACGCTAGCCGGCGCACGAGGGCGCGGCGTCGCGACATGCGCAGCACGCCGAGCGACAGAGCCGCCGTTGCCACGGCCGGCAGGCCTTCGGGTATCGCCGCGACGGCGAGGCTGACCGACGTCATGAACAGGTCGAGGATCGGCTCTTTGCGCAAGAAGCCGAGGCCGAAGAGTAATGTCACGGTTCCAAGCGTGGCCCACAGGAGCACGTGGCCGAACTGCTCGAGTTTCTGCTGAAGGGGCGTCTCCGCTTCAGCGCCCGCCTCGCTGATCAGCGAAGCGATGTGGCCCATTTCGGTTCGCATCCCGGTGGCGACGACGACGGCGCGGCCGGAGCCGGTCGCGACGTTCGTTCCCATGAACACCATGTTGGTCCGGTCGCCGATGGCGAACTCCGGGTTGTCCAAGGCCTCGATGCTCTTCCCGACGGGCTCGGACTCGCCCGTCAGGGCGGCCTCGACGCTGGAGAGCGATGCCGCGGACAGCAAGCGCGCATCGGCCGCGACGAGATCGCCGGACTCGAGTTCCAGCAGGTCGCCAGGAACCACGTCGGCCGAGGCACTGGTTGTCACCGCGCCGTCACGCCAGATCTTCGCCCGCGGCGCGGTCATTTGCTTCAAGGCCGCAATCGATTTTTCTGCGCTGTATTCCTGATAAAAGCCCACAACTGCGTTCAGGAACACGATCGCGAGAATCACAAACGAATCTGTCGCCTCGCCGAGCGCGCCCGAGACGACGCTGGCGCCGATCAAGAGCCAGATGAGAATGCTCTTGAACTGGGCGAAAAAGATCGCCCAGGGGCTAACCGGCTTTGTCTCCGCGATCGCATTCGGCCCGATTACGGCGCGTCTGTTCTTGGCCTCCGCTGAGCTCAGGCCGTTCGCGGGCGCGCCGAGGCGCTGCAGCGCTTCATCGCCGGCCAAGCAATGCCAGGGCTTGTCAACCGATTCCATCTCACGCTGCCCGGTATTTGCCTCGCGATCGGACTCTGGTTCTGTTCGGTTCTGTTGCAGGGTTCAGGCCCGTGACATCTCTGCAAAATTGCACGTGACCAGCAGCCAATTTATCCCATTGAGCGCGACGCTATCGATGGCTTGTTCTCACGAGACCGGCGCCTGAGAGCCACACGGCGATCCTAATTCGTAAGTTAGCAGTTCGAACTGCGTCCGCCAAAAATGTTCGCAAGGTCGCTGTCATTTGTCCGCTGCGGCGTGCTGGATGTGACCACTTGGCTGCCCGCTCGAGCGAGAAGTTCATCCGCGCCCAGCATAGGCAAGGGTTCCACCTTCAGACAAACGGTGGTGGTAGTGTTTCCCTCCACATCTGCACGCGTTTTTCATGAACGTCAGCGTCGGCAACTCGATAG
>JBAQER010000497.1:0-3991 GCA_049286845.1 Bradyrhizobium sp. | reverse complement strand
GTTCAGGCCGCCTTATCTGTCGCTGGTCGCTTTGTTCATGATCTTCAACCTCTGCCAGGCCTTCGGCGTCTACGGTTTTGCCAACTGGGTTCCGGCGTTGCTGGTCCAGAAGGGCATCACGGTGACGAAGAGCCTGCAATATTCCTTCATCATCGCCTTCGCCTATCCGATCGCACCGTTGTTGGCGGCGAGCTTCGCCGACAAGTTCGAACGCAAATGGATCATCTGCGGCGCGGCGGCCGCAATCGGCGTGTTCGGGATGGCGTTTTCGCAACTCACCGAGCCGGCGCTGCTGATCCTGTGCGGTGTCCTGATCACGGCTTCGAACATGACTTTGTCCTACGCCTATCACGCCTATCAGACCGAGGTGTTTCCGACCTCGATCCGTGCCCGCGCGGCGGGCCTGGTCTATTCGATGAGCCGGGTCAGCGCGACGTTTTCGGGCTTCATCGTCGCTTTCACGTTGCGCGAGGCCGGCGTCGGCGGCGTGTTCGGCCTGATCACCACGGCGATGGTCATCGTGATCGTTGCGATGGCAGCGTTCGGCCCCAATGTCCGCGGCAAGCCGCTCGACGCCTAGTCTTTTGTTTTGACGCGTTTTCTTTACGCGAACCGGTGCCCACTTCGCTCGAAAACGCTATGGCGGCTACCGGCTCTTGCCGAAGGCTGCCTGCATGTCTACCTCTCGCGAGGGCTTTTCGTGAGAGGACTGGACCGCCATGCTGGACGCCGCCGTCAAGGCGCTATCGCAAATCCTGTCGCCGCCGATGCGCTCCATCCTGTGGCGCTCGATCGGGCTGGCGCTGGTGCTGATAACCGTGCTGGCGATCGGCCTGCAGCGGCTGCTGGGCTGGTTTGCGACCTCGGGCGAAGCCTGGCTCGAGGCGATGCTGGGACCCGGCTTCGAAACATCGATCAACGTGCTGGCCTGGATCGTCTCGATCGCCGCCGGCCTCGGCGTCGTGTTCGGTGCGGTGTTCCTGATGCCGGCGATCACCTCGCTGGTGGCGAGCGTGTTCGTCGACGAGGTCGCCGACCATGTCGAGCTCGCTCATTATCCGGCGGAACGCCCCGGCACCGCGCTGCCGCTCGGCCTCGCCATGACCGAGGGCGTCAAGACCGCGCTGCTGACGATTCTGGTCTACCTGATCGCGCTGCCCTTCGTGTTCATCGCGGGTGCCGGCTTCATCGCGTTCTTCATCGCCACCGCATGGCTGTTGGGCCGCGAATATTTCGAGCTCGCGGCGATGCGTTTTCGCTCGCCTGAGGAAGCCAAGGCGATGCGCAAGCAGAACGCCGCGGTCGTGTTCACCGCAGGACTGGTGATCGCGGCCTTCGTGTCGATCCCGATCGTCAATCTGGCGACGCCCTTGTTCGGCATGGCCTTCATGGTCCACATGCACAAGCGCCTCTCCGGCCCGCGGCCGGAACTGATCGAGCCGGTGCGGAAGACGGGAATGCCGGTGGTTTAGCTTCCTCGTGATCCGGTGGTAACTTCCTCATGGTGAGGACGGAGCAAGCGGGAAGAGGCGAAGAAGCTACACCGTCTTTTCCGGCCACCTGCACAAATCGTTGATCACGCACACCTCGCAGCGCGGCTTGCGCGCGAGGCAGGTGTAGCGGCCGTGCAGGATCAGCCAGTGATGCGCGTGCAGCATGAACTCAGGCGGAATCACCTTCTCCAGCCCCAACTCCACTTCAAGCGGCGTGTTGCCGGGCGCCAGCCCGGTGCGGTTGCCGACGCGGAACACGTGGGTGTCGACCGCCATGGTGTGTTCGCCATAGGCCATGTTGAGCACGACGTTGGCGGTCTTGCGGCCGGCGCCCGGTAGCGTCTCGATCTCAGGCCGCGTGCGCGGCACCTCGCCGCCGAATTCGGCGATCAGCTTTTCCGACAGCGCGATGACGTTCCTGGCCTTGTTGCGGTACAACCCGATGGTCTTGATGTAGTCGCGGACTTTTTCCTCGCCGAGTTCGAGCATCTTTTGCGGCGTGTCGGCCACCGCAAACAGCGCGCGCGTCGCCTTGTTGACGCCGGCGTCGGTCGCCTGCGCCGACAGCACCACGGCGACCAGGAGCGTGTAGGGGTTGAGATGTTCGAGCTCGCCCTTCGGCTCGGGATTCACTTTGCGAAAGCGGCTGAAGGCTTCGTGCACCTCGGCGGCGGTCCAAGACTTGATCTTGGAAGGCTTGATCCTTGAAGGCTTGATCCTGGCTGTCTTCTTGGCGACGCGCGCGGGCTTCGCTTTCGCTGCCGCTTTTTTGCTGCGCTTTGCACCCGGGGATTTGGATTTCGGCCGGGGTTCGCGGGTGATTTTCGCCATGATCCGGGTATACTGACACGCAATGACCGCAGGCAACGATTTTGATGCGCAGCCCGAATTGTTTTCAGCGCTGTTGACGCCGCACCGCTCGCTGAGTCGCACCGGTTTTCTGGTACTGATGATATTCTTGAGCGTGGTGAGCTTTGTAACCGGGCTGGCGTTTCTCCTGATGGGCGCATGGCCGGTGTTCGGCTTTTTGTGCCTCGACGTGCTGGTGATCTGGTGGGCGTTCCGGATCAATTTCCGCCGCGCGCTGGCCACCGAGGAAATCCGGATCACGCCATCGGAGCTGCGGGTGCGCCGGGTCAGCCATCGCGGCCATGTGGTCGAATGGGTGTTCAATCCGCTGTGGGTGCAGCTCGACCAGAAGATCCACGCCGAATTCGGCGTCGAACGGCTCTATCTGGTCTCGCGGGGGCGCCGGGTGTCGATCGCGAGCTTCCTCGGGCCCGACGAAAAAGCCAGTTTTGCCAAGGCCTTATTGGCTGGGCTGCAGGCCGCCAAGCGCGGCCCGACCTATAATCCGGTCTGATGCGGGGAAATCGGAAATCGGGTGGCTTGGCCACCGCGACCGGCCTACATCAGGTCCATGATGAACCTCGCCATGAATGAGCACCGCCTGACAAAACCGGGCCCGCAGAACGCCGCGTTGCGCGACTATGACTCGGTGCGGCGCGCCATCGCCTTCATCTCGGAGCACTGGCGCACCCAGCCGACCATCGAGGCGATGGCGGATGCCGCCAGCGTGACGCCGGATGAGCTGCACCATCTGTTCCGCCGCTGGGCCGGACTGACGCCCAAGGCCTTCATGCAGGCGCTGACGCTCGACCACGCCAAGGGCCTGTTGCGCGATTCCGCCAGCGTGCTCGACGCCGCGCTCGACTCCGGGCTGTCCGGTCCGGGGCGGCTGCACGATCTGTTCGTCACCCATGAGGCGATGTCGCCGGGGGAATGGAAGAACGGCGGCGCCGGCATGACGCTGCGCTACGGATTCCATCCCTCGCCGTTCGGCACCGCGATCGTGATCGCCAGCGGCCGCGGCCTGGCCGGCCTTGCCTTCGCCGATCCGGGGGAGGAGCAGATAGCATTCGCCGACAGGAAGCGGCGCTGGCCGAAGGCGACCTACCTCGAAGACCGCGACGGAACATCTGCGCTGGCGCAGCGCGTGTTCGACACGCGACTGTGGCGCGCCGACCAGCCGCTGCGCGTGGTCCTGATCGGCACCGACTTCGAGGTCCGGGTCTGGGAGACGCTGTTGAAGATCCCGATGGGCCGCGCGGTCTGCTATTCCGACATCGCCAACAACATCAACAGCCCGAAGGCGTCACGCGCCGTCGGTGCGGCGGTGGGGCGAAATCCGGTATCGTTCGTGGTGCCGTGCCATCGCGCGCTCGGCAAGAGCGGCGCGCTGACCGGCTATCACTGGGGCATCACCCGCAAGCAGGCGATGCTGGGCTGGGAAGCCGGACAGGTCGGCGTGCACTGACGGGCGTGACGTAGGGTGGGC
Organism: Bradyrhizobium sp.; assembly: GCA_049286845.1. Taxonomy (GTDB): domain Bacteria; phylum Pseudomonadota; class Alphaproteobacteria; order Rhizobiales; family Xanthobacteraceae; genus Bradyrhizobium. The sequence goes on along the minus strand of JBAQER010000497.1, from coordinate 160 downwards.
AAAGGCGCTCTTCGCGCCGTGCCCACCATCTACCTAGTCGTCCGTGAACAATGTCTAAGGCGTTGATCAAGAGTCGGTTTTGGGCGCTCTGCCGGATTTGAGATTGCAAGGTTTCGCGGTCTGAGGCTGCAGAACCTTGCGATTTCATTTTTGAGATTCC
>JBAQER010000496.1:0-4020 GCA_049286845.1 Bradyrhizobium sp. | reverse complement strand
GGCGCAAGCTCGCCGCAGCGACGCCCCCGGAAAAGCGGCTCGCGGTGATCGTGGATTCCTATCTGACCTCGCTGCATCGCGACGATCCAGGCCATGGCTGCTCGCTGACGGCGCTGGGCGCGGAAATCGCCCGCGAGAGCCCGAAGGCCCGCAAGGCGTTCGCGACCAAGCTGGCGCAGATGATAGACATGCTGGCGGCGCAGCTTCCGGAGCTGCCGCGCAAGGCCGCGCGCAGGCAGGCGATATCAGCGCTCGCGACCATGGTGGGCACGCTGGTGTTGGCCCGCGTTGCCGGCACCGGGGAGTTCTCCGATGAAATCCTGGGTGCCGGTCGTGAGGCCACGCTGGGCCGCACGGCGCCGGCGAAGCCTGCGGCGAGGAAATCCCGTCCGCGGCCGAATTAGGCCGCGGGGCTCATAGGTGCATAGCCGGCTGCCATTTGCTGCCGGTGGCGAAGCGCTGACGCGCCGTGATCGCCTTTTAGGGCTTCCACACGGTCTGCTCGGTCCAGCCGAGTTCGCTGAATTCACCTGCCCGCAGATGCGCCTCCTCGATCGCGAAGAATTCATCCAATTGGGGTGGCTTGACGGCGGTTCCGGCAAGCATGGCGTGTGCCTGCCCCCTGTGATGAATCTGATGCTGAAACAGATGCATCAGCAGGCGGTCGCGCCGTTCGGTCTGTACCCGCGTATTGCGGTTGACGCGCACCCCTTCGCCGAGACTGCCTGCGGTCAGAACCTCGCAGACGTCGATGAGACGCCGATCGACAGCTGATTGCTCGATGCGAAGGTCGGCAATGTTCGTGCATGGCACCTCGTTCTCCCACGCTTTCGGCCCGAGCCATCCCCCTTCGAGCGCGTCAACATAGAAGCGATCGATAATCAGGATGTGATTGAGGGTCCTCTGCAGGCTTGGGAAGAAGCCAGCGCGAACCGCTTCGAACTCGGCCTGCGACAGATTCTGGCAAGCACCTAACAAGCGATGGTTCGCCCAGGCGTTGTTATAGGCGAGCGCGCGGTAGGTCTGAACGATGTCGGCAGGCATCACTGGTCTCCCACGTCACGCGGCTATCAAGCGCTGTTTCACGTTATCAACGTCTCTGCCTGGCTCTAACCCTTGAATTGACGCCCGCCAAACAACGCGCGCTCGCTCTCCACCGTTTCGTAGATGTAATCGGCGACGGCGCGAATCCGCGCCAGGTCCTTGCTGTCGGCGTGCATCAACAGCCAGAAGGTGCGCGAGATCGAGATTTCGTCCGGCAATACCGGACGCAGTTCGGGATGCGCGGTCGCCATGAAGTGCGGCAGCACCGCAATCCCGAATCCGGCGATGGTGGCGTTGAGCTGCGCGATCAGATTGGCGCTGCGGAATTTGGCCGAAATCTTCGGCGAGACCTGCGGCAGATAGTCCAGCTCGGGCGTGAACAGCAAGTCCTCGATGTAGCCGACGAAGCGGTGCCGGGGCAGGTCGCTGCGGGTTGCGATCTCCGGGAAACGATCGAGATAGGCCGGCGCGGCATAGAGCCCGAGGCTGTAGTCGAGCAGCTTGCGCCCGACGATCCGGCCCTCCTTCGGCATCGACAGGCTGATCGCGATATCGGCCTCGCGTTTCGACAGGCTGAACAGCCGCGCCGTGGCAACGAGCTGCAGATCGAGATCAGGGTAGCGCTCGGTGAAACAAACCAGCCGCGAGGCCAGGAAGTGACTGCCGAAGCCGTCGGGCGCGCCGATCCGCACGGTGCCGGTCAGGTGGGCGCGCGACCCGCCGACCGCCTCCTGGTTGGCGACGATGGTCGATTCCATCGCCTCCGCGCTGTCGGCGACGCGCTGGCCGGCTTCGGTCAAGAGGTATCCGCTCTTGCGACGGTCGAACAGCTTCGCCGAAAGGTGGCGTTCCAGCCGGTCGACACGCCGGATCACTGTGGCATGGTCGACGCCAAGCTGTTTGGCAGCCGCGGAGACCGATCCGCCGCGCACAATGGCCAGCACGAAGCGGAAGTCATCCCAATCGATCGAGCCGCCTTGATCCTGCATTTCCGCACATCTATGGTGCAACATCTCGGACTTGAATACTACAAAATGCGGGTCCAAAGGGTCTGAAAGCGATCCAGCCGGGACCAGGGAGATCATTCAATGCGCTTAATCGGACATTTCATCGGCGGCCGCGAGGTCAAGGGCACATCGGGGCGGACGGCCGACGTTTTCGAGCCGATGACCGGTACGGTCCAGGCCAAGGTCGATCTGGCCACCAAGGCCGAGTTGCGCGCCGCCGTCGAGAACGCCAAGGCCGCGCAGCCGGAATGGGGCGCGACCAACCCACAGCGCCGGGTTCGCGTTCTCATGAAATTCCTCGAGCTCGTGGCGCGCGACAATGATGCCCTGGCCGAATTGCTCGCCCGCGAACATGGCAAGACCCTTCCCGACGCGAAGGGCGACATTCTGCGCGGCGTCGAGGTGGTGGAGTTCGCTCTCGGCATTCCGCAATTGATGAAGGGTGAATATACCGAAGGCGCGGGCCCGGGCATCGATATCTATTCGATGCGCCAGCCTTTGGGAGTCGTCGCCGGGATTACACCGTTCAATTTTCCGGCGATGATTCCGATGTGGAAATTCGCGCCCGCGATCGCCTGCGGCAATGCCTTCATCCTGAAGCCATCGGAACGCGACCCCGGCGTGCCGATGAGGCTTGCAGAACTGATGCTGGAGGCGGGGCTCCCGCCGGGCATCCTCAACGTGGTCAACGGCGACAAGGAAGCGGTCGACGCCATTCTCGACGATCCCGACATCCGTGCCGTCGGCTTCGTCGGCTCTTCGCCGATTGCGCAGTATATCTATGAACGGGCAGCGGCGACCGGCAAGCGCGCACAATGCTTTGGCGGCGCCAAGAACCACGCCATCATCATGCCTGACGCCGACATGGATCAGACCGTGGATGCGCTGGTCGGCGCCGGATACGGCGCTGCGGGCGAGCGCTGCATGGCCGTATCGGTGGCGGTTCCCGTTGGCAAGACCACGGCCGACCGGCTGATGGAAAAGCTGATTCCGCGCGTCGAGAATCTGAAGATCGGCCCCTCGATCGATCCAACCGCTGATTTCGGTCCGCTTGTGACCAAGGAGGCGCTCAACCGCGTCAGGAACTATGTCGAGATCGGCATCAAGGAGGGCGCCAAACTCGCCGTCGACGGCCGCGGCTTCAAGATGCAGGGCTATGAGAACGGCTTTTACATGGGTGGTTGTCTGTTCGACAACGTCACCAAGGACATGCGAATCTACAAGGAAGAGATTTTTGGTCCTGTGCTGTCGGTCGTGCGCGCCCATGATTACGATGAGGCGCTGAGACTGCCGTCCGACCACGACTACGGCAACGGCGTTGCGATCTTCACGCGCGATGGTGACGCCGCGCGCGACTTCGCAGCCAGGGTCAATGTCGGCATGGTCGGGATCAACGTGCCGATCCCGGTGCCGGTCGCGTACTACACCTTCGGCGGCTGGAAACGTTCCGGTTTCGGCGATCTCAATCAATATGGCCCGGATTCCGTGCGCTTCTACACCAAGACCAAAACGGTGACTTCGCGCTGGCCCTCCGGCGTCAAGGAAGGAGCGGAGTTCTCGATTCCGACGATGAAGTAGACGCCCCGGTAGCAAATGCAGTTCGCTCTCAACGAGGACCAGATTGCGGTTCGCGATATGGCGCGGGATTTCGCCGCGGAAAAAATCGCGCCGCATGCGATCCGCTGGGACGAGGAGAAGCATTTTCCGGTCGACGTGATGCGCGAGGCCGCCGGCCTCGGCATCGGCGGCGTCTATATCCGCGACGACGTCGGCGGCTCGGCGATGACGCGGTTTGACGCCGCGCTGATCTTCGAGGCGCTGGCGCAGGGTTGTCCCACGGTGTCGGCCTTCATCTCGATCCACAACATGGCCTCGTGGATGATCGACCGGTTCGGGTCCGAGGACTTGCGCCGCCGCTACCTGCCCAGGCTCACCACCATGGAGCTGATCGCCTCCTACGCCCTGACCG